>CALRRX020000001.1:0-26827 GCA_943370675.1 Reyranella massiliensis 521
TCTCGGATCATAATCACACCTTTGCCATGCTGAAGACCTGATTTGAGTGATTGGGTAATTCTAAAGCGGTCCGACTCATCCGCCACAATCCGATCGATGACAATTTCAATATCATGGATTTTGTATCGATCTACCTGCATTTTAGGTACGATGTCCATCACCACACCATCCACACGAACCTTGGAAAAGCCCATTTTTCGAATCTGCTCAAACAGTTCTCGATAATGACCTTTTCTGCCCTTGACCACTGGTGCCAAGATGTAAAGCTTTTTGCCCAAAAACTTGGTAAACAACTGCTCGATGATCTGATCTTCGGTCTGACGGATCATCTTTTTACCGGTCAGGTAGGAATACGCTTCTCCCGCACGTGCATAGAGCAATCGCATGAAATCATAGATTTCGGTAACTGTGCCTACAGTAGATCGTGGATTTTTAGAGGTGGTCTTTTGCTCGATAGCAATGACTGGAGAAAGTCCGTTAATCTTGTCCACATCAGGGCGCTCCATGCCTCCGAGAAAAGATCTGGCATAGGCAGAAAAACTCTCCATATACCGTCGCTGCCCCTCCGCATAGATGGTGTCAAAGGCAAGTGAGCTTTTCCCGCTACCAGATAGTCCCGTGACCACAACGAGCTTGTTGCGTGGGATACGGACATCCAGGTTTTTCAGGTTATGCTCTCGGGCACCAAAAATCTCGATATATTCTTCCTGTGAAGCAGGGGATTGAGTCATGGACGAAGGGAAATTATTAATCGGCAAAAGTACACTTTTTTGGGTGGTTAGACGGGGGAAACTGCGAAGATTGTAACTCATCCCAATTGGGAAAGTTGGAGCAAATTCTAGGATTTCTCCTGACTAAAATCCTACTTATCTGGGTAAATCAGTCTAATCGGAATGGACTTGGAAACCGGATCGATTTTATCCGTGATGAAATGGACATCCTGTTGCCCTTTCCGCTTTCTTTGGCTGAATTTTCCTTGGAAGCTCTTGGTAGAAAAAGTTGGGGCTTAGGATCTGATTTTCCCAATCCCGGTGAAAAACTCCCATGGTCGAGCTAGCTGCAGGAGGTACAATCCAAGCCCATTCGGCCTGCACTGCCCTTCCTCTGGATTCCTCCACTTTACAAAAATCCAAAAATTGCTCCGAGGCAGTGTGGTGATCTACTAGAGTAACTCCTTTTTCTTGGAAAGAATAAAGAACAGCTTCCTGAAGTACGAGTAAGGCTTTGTCTTTCCATAAGGACCGAGGATGCTTGGTTTCCAATCCCATTTTTTCTGCCAATTGTGGCAGCAAATTGTAGCGCTGGGAATCGGCAAGATTGCGCACAGCAATCTCTGTGAGCATGTACCAGCCATTGAATGGTGCACAGGTAAAGTCAAGCCCCCCTATCTCCAGTCGCATATCCGAAATCACCGGAACGGCATACCATTGGATCTGCATGCCTTCTAGCCAAGCATATTCGGGATGGGAAATCGGAACTCTTAAGACCTTTTCCTCTGGGATAGAAAACCACTTTGGCTCATCTCCATTCACCTGGATCACAACTGGAAGAATATCAAAAGCGGTACCCGCCGACTCCCAACCCAAGTCTTGACAAAACCTAGTAAACTCTATCGAATCCGGATCCCCGAGAACCCGACCATTGGGTAATTGATAGGCTGCAAATCGGATGAGCTGTTTATTCAAAATCCGAATTTCACCAGATTGGGAATTCGCAGCAGGGTAAATGGAAACCGTGGATCTGATTTTTCCTCCATTGGTAGCAAAGTCCAAATGCTCCATCAAATCGGCAAAAATGTCTTCGGCCGTGGAAATAGTTCTTCTGTCCCGCACCTTCAGACTTTTCCAAAACAGCCTCCCGATGCATCGGTTGCTGTTTCTCCAGGCGACTTTGGCACCATAGGCTAGCTCCTCTTCAGTGAGTAGGTAAGTTCCGTCCGCGATGATTTCAGCTTGAACTTGCTCTAATCGTTGAGGAAGGCTATGCAGTTGATTTTCTTCAAAATAGGAATGAAGAAAATCACTTGCCTTCTGGAACAAATCAGATGGGGATGGATGCATGATAGACTCTCGTTTCTCCCTTTCGGAAAGAAACCATAATTAGTGGGGTGATAAGGCTTGCAAGAAATGCCCTGCAAAGTTAATAGACGTTTAACCTGCTTTTGAGGAAGTAGTTTATGGTATTATCCCTTTTTCTTGGAAAAAGTCCTTGATCCTCTATTTTGGCAAACGGATTTCATACACTTTCCCCTTTTTGGCCTTCAGGTTTCGATCCCTCAGCCAAGGATTATAGAGCTTTAGGTATTTGAAATTGCTTCCTTGGCTTTTAGCCCATTGTGGCAAATCCTTGATGTCACCCTGAACGTCAAAAGTTCTAAACTCAGGATTTTGATAAAAGTCCTCCTTCTCTAAGTGGTAGCCAAATTTCACAGGATTCTCAAAAATCACCTTAAAAGCCAAAATCCTGAACAGGTATCGACTTGTTTCCTCATTGAGATACAAGTCATAATAATTGCGGTGGAGCTGCTCTTCTTGTCTTTTGGAAAATCCGCTTTGGCCCATGTTGTAGCTGGCTGCTACGGCCGTCCAATCTCCAAACTTAGCATGCGCTTTCTTGAAATATTTGGAAGCAGCGATTGTCGCTTTTTCGAAATGGTAGCGCTCATCTACAGTAGCGGTGATTTCCAGACCATACTCTTTGCCGGTATCTTCCAGAATTTGCCAATAGCCTCTCGCACCCGCGGGTGAACCCACGTTCATCAATCCGCTTTCGGCAATCGCCAAATATTTAAAATCGTCAGGAATGCCTTGTTCTTTGAGGATTCGCTCGATATCAGGCAAGTATTTGGCAGAACGCTTCAGCAGCAGGATCATGTTGGATTCCCAATAAGCATTTACATAAATCTCCCGCTCCAAACGCTCGATAATGTCTCCATCTTCCAAAGGCACTTTTTCTCCCGCAAAGTCCAAAGCATTAGGTAGCTCAAAAAGCCTGATGGAATCTCGGCCACTTGACCAGGCCTGATAAGGATAGGCTTCTGGTGTGTTCAATTTCTCAACAGTTAAATCCTCTGGCTGAGAACGCCAAAAAGATATTCCTGCCAAAATCAGGGCAATGCCCAACAGGACATAGATCAAAATCAAGTGAATCGAACGCATGATTTAAAGTACGGAAATGAGAAGCGATGAAGCTAACTAATTATGCCAAAGGCCATAAAGATATTTCAATAAAGGAAGGTGATTCTTGTTTTCTCTAAAAGACAAAATCGATTATTGTTGTTTACAAACAACATTTTATATATTTGTTCAATTGAAAAAACAAAATGGAGCGACTGATCACCTTATCCAAGCGAAAAGAAACGACGGCTTTACCCAGTTTTACTCGATATCTTAAACAGGAGATTGATTGGAGTCAACGACTCATTTTAATCTTAGGGCATCGAGGAGCGGGAAAGACTACGTTGATTTTGCAACGGATGCATGAGGTTCAAGGCCAAAAAATCTACCTGAGTCTGGATGACTTCCATTTTGAAGAAAACAGACTTGCACTTGTAATTGAAGAGCTTTACACTTTAGGCTACAGATATTTCTTTTTGGATGAGGCCCATCGATATTCCAATTGGTCCGTAGACTTGAAAATCATTTTTGATAGTTATGAAGACACTCATGTGGTCGTTTCGGGATCCTCTATTTTGGGTCTTGAAAAGGGAAAAGCAGATTTATCCAGAAGGGCAGCTGTCTATCGCTTGGCAGGGTTGTCATTTCGTGAATTTATCAATCTGGAATTGGGGAAAAACTTTCATAGCTATTCCTTAACAGAGATTTTGGATGGCCACAGTGGCATTTCCGCCGAAATCTCTGACGAGATAGATGTCTTAAATTTATTCCAAGATTACCTTCAACTTGGCTATTTCCCATTTTATAGGATGGGAAAAGATCTATACTTAACACGGTTACTTCAAACCACCCACTTGGTCTTGGAGATGGACATCGGGCCCTTTGAGGAAATCGCACACAAGACCATGCGAAACATGAAAAAATTACTTTTTGTACTCAGTGAGTCTGTACCATTTACACCAAACATTCTCAAACTGGCAGAAAAACTGGATACTTCAAGAAACACTGTATTGAAAATACTAGATCTCCTTTCTCAAGCTCAAATTCTAAATCTCCTTCACGCTTCGACTCAGGGAATTTCTCAACTACAAAAACCGGAAAAAGTCTATCTTCAAAATTCAAACCTTGCTTTTGCACTCGGACCACAGGAACCGAATCAAGGAAACATTCGGGAAACTTTCTTTTTGAACCAACTACAGGTCAAGCACAAAGTCACCTCTCCTAAATATGGGGATTTTATGATCGATGATCGATTCGTTTTCGAGGTAGGCGGAGCAAGCAAATCCGCCCATCAAATCCAAGGCGTTCCGAGTTCCTATTTGGCCATCGACAACATCAAATCAGGCTCTGGGAACAGAGTACCACTCTGGCTTTTTGGCTTCCTTTATTGAGCTTTTGGCATCATTCCCAATATCTCATCGATATGCTCTCGGGAATTGGACAACCTAGGCACTTTGTGTTGTCCTCCGAGTTTTCCCTTTTTCCCTAACCATGCTTCAAAAAGTCCATGAGGAGCAGCATGCAAAATCAATTGACGTAGTGCCAAGTCTTTGTGGCGCTTGGCATCATAGTCGGAGTTGACTTCCCGGAGTTTGTGATCCAACAAGGCAGCAAAACGATTCAGATCTGAAGGTTCTTTCTGAAACTCAACCACCCATTCGTGAGCACCCTTGGATTGACTGTCTTCAAAATAGACTGGCGCCGCTGTAAAATTGCTGATCATCGCACCGGTCTCTTCGCAAGCGTGCTGGATGGCGGCTTCGGCATTTTCCACAATCACTTCTTCGCCGAAGGCATTGATGAAATGCTTGGTACGTCCGGAAATCCGGAATCGGTAGGGAAAAGTGGAAGTAAACTTGACCGTGTCGCCGATTTTATATCTCCAAAGACCCCCATTTGTCGTGATGAGGATGGCGTAATTTTTTCCAACCTCTACTTCCTGGAGGGGAATCACCTTTGGGTTTTCCTTGTCCCATTCTTCCATGGGGATAAACTCATAGAAAATCCCGTAGTCCAGTAGGAGCAAAAGTTCATCTGAGTGAGGCTGATCCTGAATCCCAAAAAAGCCTTCGGAGGCATTGTAGGTTTCCATGTAGCGCATTTTCTCAGATGGAATCAGCTCCTTAAACAGGTTGCGATAGGGCCCAAAAGCCACTGCCCCGTGGAAAAAGACTTCAAGATTAGGCCACACTTCAAGAATGTGTTTCGCCTTTTTCAATTCCAAAATCCGCTGGAGGAGGACCACTGTCCATGTGGGAACACCCGCGATGGAGGTCACATTTTCGTTCATGGTCTCAAGGGCCATCTTCTCGATTTTAGCTTCCCACTCACCCATCAGAGCAATCTCCAAAGAAGGTGTCCGGGCAAACTGGGCCCAAATGGGAAGGTTCTGCATGATTACTGCTGACACATCTCCTGCCCGGGCAGTACCCTGAGGATTGAGCGGGTTTTTCTCAAGAGTACCTCCAATGGAAAGGCTTTTGCCGGTGAAAAGCTTCGAATCAGGATAGTTATTGACATAGATGGAGACCATGTCTTTACCTCCCTTGTAATGACACTCTTCCAAACTTTCTTCAGATACAGGAATGTACTTGCTGCGGCTGGAAGTGGTGCCGGAGGACTTGGCAAACCATTCGATCTCGGAGGACCAAATGACATTCTGCTTGCCTGTCATGGTCTTTTCGATGAAAGGCTTGAAGGCCTCGTAATCGAAAAGTGGCACTAGATTCACAAAGTCCTGATACGTCTTGATTCTGTCAAACTGGTGTTGTTTTCCAAATTCTGTTTTGCGGGCAGCCTCAATCAAGGATTGAAACGTTTCTTCCTGCACTTGAATAGGATTATGTCTGAAATAATCGATCTGACCCAGTCGGCTTTTAAAAATCCAGGTCATGAAGCTGTTGAGCACTTCCATTAATTAAAAACTTTGCGTTTGAGCTCGAATTGACTTCCAAGATAAACCCTTCTCACCTGCTCATCAGCAGCCAATTCCTCGGCTGTTCCGGCTTTGAGGAGCTTTCCTTCAAACATCAGGTAAGCCCGATCCGTGATTGAAAGGGTTTCATTCACATTATGATCCGTGATCAGGATACCGATATTTTTGGTCTTGAGTTTGGCCACGATGGTCTGGATTTCCTCTACAGCGATAGGATCCACTCCTGCAAAGGGCTCATCCAAAAGGACAAACTTGGGATCGACAGCAAGTGCCCTTGCGATTTCTGTCCTTCTTCTCTCTCCTCCTGAAAGTACCATTCCAAGGTTTTTCCTGACATGGGTCAAGCTGAATTCCTCCAAGAGACTTTCCATTTTCTCTTTTTGCTGAGCTTTGGAAAGGGTTGTCATTTCCAATACAGCGAGGATGTTTTCCTCCACAGAAAGCTTGCGGAAAACAGATGCCTCTTGAGCCAAATAGCCCAGACCTAGCTTTGCTCGCTTATACATAGGAAGGCTGGTGATGTCTTGATCTTCCAGAAAAATCTTCCCTTCATTCGGCTGAATCAATCCCACGATCATATAAAACGAAGTGGTCTTACCTGCTCCATTTGGCCCCAACAATCCCACGATTTCACCTTGCTCTACTTGCACGGAGATGTCGTTGACCACGCGGCGGCCTTTGTAGATTTTGACGAGGTGTTCGGCTCGAAGGATCATATCAATCAAATTTGATGTCTTTCACGTAGAGTTGCAAACTGCTTTTATCACGGAAGAAATTTTCACGCATTTCGGCCACGATGTCAAAGCGCATTTTACCTCTCAGCATGTTGACGGTGGTGAGATCTGGGTCTTTAGCTCGATCGGCCATTCCAAATCCCAAGCAAACTGGTGTAGTCACTTGTCCGTCTTGGATGATTTTAAAGCGAAGGTGTTTGTCTTTGAGTACCGTCACTTCGTCAGCATAGACATTATTGATACGGAAAACCGGCTCGGTATTGCCTGGTCCAAAGGGCGCCATCTGCTTTAGGATATTGTAAAACTTGTAATTGATCTGATCCAAAAGCAGGATATCATCAATCTCAATGACAGGCTTGAGGTGAATTTCCTCGATTCGGCTTTTGACTACCTGCTCAAATTTGGCCTGAAAGGCAGGCACATTTTTTACACTAAGGGTAAGTCCTGCGGCATATTTATGCCCACCAAACTGATCTAGCAGATCAGCACATTCAGCAATCGCCTCGTAAATGTCAAAGTCCACCACAGATCTTGCACTGCCCGTAGCTTTGTTGTTGGACTCGGTAAGAATGATGGTGGGGCGGTAATACTTTTCGATGCAGCGGCTAGCCACAATCCCGATTACCCCTTTGTGCCAATCTTCTTTGAAAAGAACGGTAGAATTCCATTGAGCTTCTTCTTCTCGTAAAGCGAGCATTTCGAAGGCCTCTTTGGTGATGTTTTCATCGAAATTTCGTCGTGTAGAGTTGACCTCGTCGACCAACTTTGCCCGTTCAATGGCATCGTCCAGATTAGGAGCGATCAGGAGCTCTACAGAGGCCTGGGCATGTTCGAGTCGCCCTGATGCGTTAATTCGGGGGCCGATTTTGAAGACGATGTCCGAAATCTGAATTTCCTTTTCCACCTTGGACTGGAGAATCAACGCCTTCAATCCCGGACCGGGAATATTATTGATACGATCCAACCCATAATAGGCAAGGATGCGGTTTTCACCGGTAATCGGAACAATATCAGCAGCAATGCTTACTACTAACAGATCGAGGTATGGATATAGACTGGATTCCTCGATTCCATGGGTTTTGGCATACGCTTGAATCAGCTTGAAACCCACCCCACAGCCACTCAGTTCTTTGTAAGGATAGTGGCAATCCTCCCTTTTGGCATCCAATACGGCCACTGCCTCGGGAAGGCGATCACCGGGTGTGTGGTGGTCACAGATGATAAAATCTACCCCCAATTCTTTGGCAAGCTTGACCTTGTCCATGGCTTTGATCCCACAGTCCAGTGCGATGACCAGAGAAAACCCATTTTCCGCAGCAAACCTTACACCCCGCTCAGAGATTCCATACCCTTCTTTGTAGCGATCAGGAATATAAAAATCCACATGAGGATAAAAGCCCTTCAAAAAGCTGTACATAAGTGCCACAGCGGTCGTGCCGTCCACGTCATAATCCCCATAAACCAAAATCTTCTCTTGGTTTTTGACCGCCTTTTCGATCCTATTTACTGCAGCATCCATGTCCTTCATCAGGAATGGGTCATGCAACTGACTCAAACTAGGGCGGAAATAATCCTTGGCCTGCTCAAAACTCTCCACGCCTCGGTTGATCAGCATGTTGGCCAAGGTAGGATTGACATTGATTTCCTTACCCAGCTTTTCGATGGCTGTTTGTGAGGTTTTTGGTTTTTGTTTCCAGACGTACTCCATGAGTTAAAATTACAAAAGTAAATGGGAAGCCAACTTCCCATAGTTTGATTAGGGTGACAGCTTTTAAGCGTAGAAGGTGGCCAAAAAGTTCTGAGTTTAGAGGTTCCTTTGCTTTTTTTCCTTTTGATATGCAAACCAGAAAAAGCCAGGAAAGACAAGAGCTTTCAATTTCCAGTCATTCTTCTGTTTGAATGTCAACCCTTTGTCGGTATTAACTTGCTTGTACATTTTCGAAGCAAATACCGCATGACCAAGGGCAGCCAGCAGTAAGATCGAATAGATGATCAATTCGGTCATGTTAGTTTTTTTGTAGGATCAAAGCCGCCCAGTTGTCCTTTTCAGAAGATTGGATCAATGTCAAACCAAGTGGCTGAGCTGCCTGAACTAAGTCTTCGATATCCTGAGTATAAAATCCACTGAGCAAAAGGTATCCTTCTGAAACCAGCAATTCTGAATAAATCTCCATCTCATCCAGCAACACATTCTTATTGATATTAGCCAATACGATATCAAATGGGCCTTTCGGGTTTACCTGACGGATAGTGCCCAATCCCATTCGGGTACTGAGACCATTTAGATCAAAATTCTCATTGCCATTGTCCACACACCAATCGTCAATGTCGAATGCCTCCACTTGACTAGCTCCAAGCAGGTGTGCCATGATTGCCAAAATGCCTGTCCCGGAACCGACATCAAGGACTCTTTTCCCTTGATGATCCAATTGACCTTGGTGACGAAGCATCTGAAACGTGGTGGCATGGTGACCGGTACCAAAAGACATCTTTGGATTGATCACAATTTCATGCTGGAAGCCGGGCTGTGATTCGTGAAAAGAAGCACGGACATAGACCAAATCATCCACTTCGATGGGATCATAGTTTTTCTCCCACTCTTCATTCCAGTTCACTTTGGGCATTTTGCCCTCAGTCAGCATGATTCCTGCTGAATCTCTGTAGGATTCGATGAGTTGATCAAATGCTTCACGGTCAAAGTCTGACTCCGGTGCATAGGCATCGATTCCAGTTTCGGTTTCTAAAAAAGAATCAAAGCCAATCTCCGCCAACTCGGCAATGAGAATCTCTCGGAATTCTTCCAGGCAGGTGATTTTAAACTCAAGGTAATCCATAGGAAGGAAGGATAAATAGGTAGAAAATAATCAGGCTTGTGGAATCACAAGCCTGATGAAAAACTAGTCTGTGAGGACACAGAATGGTTGATTAGAAGGATTTGGCAATATCCAAGAAGTCTCTGGACTTAAGCGAAGCTCCACCTATCAATCCTCCATCCACATCCGGCTTGGAGAAAAGCTCTTTCGCGTTGCCTGGATTCGCACTGCCGCCATAAAGGATAGAGGTAGCTTCCGCAATTTCTTTCCCATACTTGGATGCGATGTGGCGACGAAGTGCCAAGTGCATTTCTTGAGCCTGATCGGCAGTAGCTGTCTTGCCGGTACCGATCGCCCAGATAGGTTCATAAGCAATGACCACCTTAGAGAAATCTTCAGGGGAAAGATCAAATAAGCTTGCCGTCAATTGAAACTTCACATTTGACTCATGGGTACCAGCCGTACGGATTTCCAAAGATTCTCCACAGCAGAAAATAGGTGTCAGGCCATTGGCAAGCGCCTGCTTAACTTTAACAGCAAGTAGTTCATTGCTTTCTTTGAAATATTCTCTTCGCTCAGAGTGTCCAAGGATCACATAGCTTACCCCAAACGAAGCGAGGATTTTAGCTGAAACTTCACCTGTGAAAGCTCCGGATTCTTTATCGGAGCAGTTTTGGGCACCGAGAGCTACTCCGGGAGTATCACCGATCAGCTTCTTTACAGGATGGATATGAGGAAAAGGAGGGTTGAGTACTAAGATCACGTCCTTTACAGCCTCATCTTTATACATATTTACGATCTCAGAAGTGAGTTTTTGACCTTCATCAAAGGTCAGGTTCATCTTCCAGTTGCCGGCTACGATTTTCTTTCTCATGAGAGGGGTTGAAATTTTTTAGGTTTGAAAAAACTTGAGCAGAAGGTATTTTGGCTCAAAATTACCAAAAATGTCCACTTGGGGAAAAAATAACCCGGATCAGTCGCCAAAAAAGAATTGGACCCATGAGGAAGCCAAGGGAAAATTGGAAACCTACTGTGCCTATCAGGAGCGAAGTGCTTGGGAGGTGAGAAGGAAACTTTATGAAAAAGGAATCCAAGGAAAACCGGCTGAGGACCTCATTGAAGTGATGTTTACCGATGGATTTCTGAATGAGGAGCGATTTGCGAGGTCTTTTGCAAGAGGTAAATTTCGACTCAAAAAATGGGGGAGAGGCAGAATCATCCGAGAATTAAAACTTCGTGAAATCAGCCCAAGCCAGATTCAAAATGGACTTTCTGAAATCGATCCAGAGGAATACTATGATGTGCTTTTGACCCAAACAGAAAAAAAATGGGAAAAGACTAAGGAAAAGGATTCCTACAAAAAGCGCTTTTTAGTGATTCAGTATTTGGTCAGCAAAGGATTTGAGCAGGATCTGATCAAAGAAGCCTTGGAAAGCATTCAGTCCCAAGAATAGCCAACCGAGGGTTTGCCAATCTTGGGACTGAATAGTTTAAAACTGTAGAAGGTTTTACCAGCTGCCTCCAGCACCTCCGCCGCCGAAGGATCCCCCTCCGAAGCCGCCGAAGCCGCCGCCGCCACCAAATCCTCCTCCTCCAAAAGAGCCTCTTCCTGAGGAGAAGTCTCCAAACTTACCTCCACCGGAGCCTTTCAGCATATTGGCAAGCATAATAGTGGTCCAGATGTCTATTCCTCCCCCTCGACCGCCCATGTGATTGTCATTGTCTTTCCTGTTTTTGATCAAAGGCAAAATCACAAATAGGAAAATAAATAGGAGTAGCAAGAAAATCGCTCCGCCATGGTTGCCATCGGAGGTGACTTCCTCGGCTTTGTATTCTCCCGATGCCAGCTTAATGATCATATCCACCGCCTGATCCAAGCCTTGGTAATAGGCTTCCATTTTAAAATTGGGAATGATCAGGTTGGTCACAATTCTTTTGGTCAAGGCATCAGGCACGGCTCCTTCAAGCCCCCGGCCAGTGGCGATGAAGACTTTTCGGTCTTCCATTGCTGCCAAAATCAGGATTCCGTTGTCTTTCGCAGTACCTATTCCCCACTTTTCACCCAGCTGAAAGGAATAATCCGCAATATCATATTGACCAACTGAGCGCATCATGACAATCGCAATCTGGGTAGAGGTACTATCAGAGTAGGCCACGAGTTTTTGCTCAAGTTGGCTAACCTCTTCCGCACTCAGTGTGCCGGTAAAGTCATTCACCAACTTGGGGGGACTTGGCTGCTCGGGAAAATCCTGGGCACCTGCCTGCAAGAAAATCAGGAATAGGAATGAAAAGAGCAGGAGGGGCTTCTTAGCCAAATGATACGTCATCCGAGAGTTCGTTTTTATCGCTTTGGGCATCGTAAGGAAAATGAGTCCCCAACTGATCACCGGCGTGATGGATGCCTTCAATAAGGCCTTCAGTAAATTTTCCTTGGCGGAAGTGGTCCGCCATCAGATCCTTGGTCTTCACCCAAAAGTCAGATGGCACGACGGCATTGATCCCGGCATCTCCCAAGATGGCAAATTTGTGATCTGCCACTGCTAAATAGATGAGTACTCCGTTGCGGTCTTTGGTTTGGTACAACTTGAGCGTTTCGAAAACCTCAGCCGCACGGTCAAGTACCTCTCCCTTGCAGTGATTTTCGATATGCACTTGGATTTCCCCGGAAGTAGCCGTCTCAGCCTTTTGAATGGCTGAGACGATCTGTGCTTTCTGCTCAGGAGAAAATAATTTTTCTGCCATGGGTAGAATTAGAATTGTACGGTAGGTGCGTTTTCAGCGCCTGATGCCGCTTCGAAGTATCCCTTGGTTTCGAAGTTATACCAACCTGCAAAGATGTTGTTCGGGAAAGTTCTCAGGTTGGAATTATAGGCCTGGACAGACTCGTTGAAGTTTCTTCTGGCTACAGAGATTCTGTTTTCTGTTCCTTCCAATTGCGCTTGAAGCTCGAGGAAGTTTTGATTGGCTTTCAGATCAGGATACTTTTCGATGGTGACTAGTAATCTGCTCAATGCACCAGAAAGCTGATCCTGAGCTTGCTGAAACTGGGCGAGTTTCTCAGGTGTCAAGTTGCTGGCATCGATCTGAACAGAGGTAGCCTTATCTCTAGCCTCAACCACACCGGTCAAGGTTTCTTGCTCAAATTCAGCATAGCCTTTTACTGTGTTCACCAAGTTAGGGATCAAGTCCGCACGTCGCTGATATTGAGTTTGCACTTCGGCCCACTGACCGTTGATGGTTTCTTCTGTTTGTACAAATTGATTGTAAGTCCCTACAGCTTTGGTATAAATGAAGATACCTACTACTGCAATGATGAGAATGGGAATCAAGAATTTTTTCATAGTTGGATGTTTGTTTTTAAAAACGAGAACATACACGGAAGATCTTACCTGAGTGTTGTCCCTCAGGCCAAAGTTATCCAAATTATCTTTTGTAAAGAGAAAGATTAAATCTGCTTTTTGAGAATGATGGTCACCTTGTAGTCGCTGTAATTATTTAAGTCATTGTTGATGTACCGACGCATTTCAAGTTGAATTTCTTTTCCTTCTTCAGATCTAAACAAATTGAAAAGCTCCGTCATTTCCCATAGAAACATGGGGATTTTATTAATTGAAAGGACCTCATCAAAAGGCAAAACACCTGATTTATAGGCCGGAGACCCTGCCCTCACTTCTCCTATGTAGTAGCGGTTTTCATCATTAGGCACTTTTTTGATGACCATCCCACTCATGTCAAATTCAAAAGGATTGTAGAATGTAGACCCTTTTCGGATGTAGAAAGTATTGGAAGGATAATCCAAAATGATCCTAGTCCGGCCTAAGACTTCTGAACCCAGACTGCCTTTCCTGCCAGTCGCCTTGATGACAGAGCTGTAGGAATTTTCCTCGGGATAGGAAGTAAGGACCTCTCTTAGTGTAAGCCCTTTGATAGACAACACATTTACCCTTCCGATAAAGCCGTAAAGCACCCCCCCCAAAGACTGACCCAGCTCAGATTCAATAAAGTTGAGCGGCATAGTAATGTCATCGGAAGTCTCCCGATTAAGGAGTAATCCATGGTTTGCACCTGTATCAATCAAGAGTTTGGCCTCCAGCTTGGGTCCTGTCATCTGCTTGACCTTGGCGTCGATGTAGGCTTTTCCATCTTCTACGGTCATATTCATTTTTCTGTAAAAAGGCGGCCGCAAACGAAGTGAGCCCGGCTTATAAAATTCGATCATCCCTTCATCGTAGTTGATCTTTACTGGATTGTATTTGAAAAATTCGTAGCCGATGATTCCATATACAGGGACGCCAATGACGGATTCGAGTTCGAAAAAATCCTCCTCCAAAGCCAATAAACTTTGCATTTCACCTTTGACACCACCCAGATCAATGGTGTTGACCGGTGAGACCTGCCCCCAAATACTGGTGGAGCCATCAGCACCGACAATGTTGATTCTCCTGGTGTAATTCAATCCTAGCGCATCGCCCAATTTCTTACTGAAAAGAATGTTGGATTTGACACCTGTGTCGATCAGGAAATTCAGCTTGTAATTTCCGTTGATAGATACCGGAAGAATGATGAGGCTGTTTGATGAGTAAAAAGGAATCTTGACTTTTCGTTGATCCCCATCAATAAAAAAACCGGGTATTTGAGCTTCTGCAATAAAAGCCGATATAAAAAACCAAAAAATCAGGGTCCTTCTAAGGATCATTGGGTAGGGTGTTTTCTCTTTTTAAGTTACGCAGTTTTGTCGAGCTACTCAGCCTTAAACACCAAACACCCTTCAAATTGTTGCAGCTATTTCGCACTCTCTTTAATTAGATTGATATCAAATTATGCATGGTAGAGGATGCCGGTTTGTCAAAAAATCCAGAATAAATCATCTTTATTTTTCAATCCATTAGAAAAATGGCGGATACGGCCCTGATAGAAAAAGCAAAAAAAATCTTTGAGAATTTCCTGATCAAGCAAGGGAACCGCAAAACCCCGGAGCGTTTTTCGGTCATTGATGAGCTATATCTCCTTCCAGAAGATGAGCATATCGATGTGGAAGGGCTTTTTCTCAAAATGAGAAACAAAGGCTACACCATCAGTAGGGCTACCATTTACAATACCTTGGACCTCTTGGTAGAGAGCGGCTTAGCGGTCAAGCACCAGTTCAAAGATAAAGTCGCACTTTACGAGCAGGCACTCACTTACAAGCATCATGATCACCATGTATGCAATCAATGCCGTAAAATCCGGGAATTTTCCGATCCAAAAATCAATGAGATCAAAGAAGCTATGGGCAGGGAATTTCAGTCAGGCATTACCAGCCACTCACTGGTACTCTACGGAGATTGCAAAATTGAAAACTGCGAAAATCTCAACGCAATACCGGCTTTTTGAAAATCTTGCTATAGATCGGCTTTCGGTACCAAAACTGTAGCCAAAGGACGGGAAAAAGCAATGGGGTCATCCAACCAAAAGGTCCTTCAAAATCTATTTCATCTCTGATCAAAGCACCTTGACCACTGGAAATGATCCGGTGCTTATGCTTCCATTTTCCTAGAAAAAACGGGAGCTGCACTCCTTCATCCACAAAGAAAAATTCCCTTTCGGAAGTCTGATCTGAGGTGATCAGGCTCACCCATTTTTGTTTGAAAAGGATAAAATTCAGTTCCAAAGCCACCTCATCACCGGTTTTGCATCCGTCAAATTTTAGGACTTTTACCGGTGGAAAAGGAGGAGCAAGCTTTTTAAACAAGGTCTCGGTAAACCCTGCTTTCACTTCCAAATAGCCCTGTTCGACAGGTGTTTCAATCGTAATATTCATCAGAAGCTGAGTACAAAGAGAAGAAATAAAATCAACCAAATGGCATCCATGTAATGCCAATACACAGTGAAAAGTCGAATTCTCATCTTTTCATACGGATTGGTAACCAAGATCAATTTCCGGATTCCATCTTCTTGGGTTCTACGTAACTGAATCAACAAAATCAAGGCGAAAACCATGGCGCCTAAGAGGTGAAAAATATGAATCCCAGACAGCAAATAGAGGAAAGATCCGCTCGGTATTCCTGTAAAATTGATCCCCATATCTGTCAGTTCTTTCCACCCTGCAAACTGAAGAATGGTGAAAACAACACCCAAAACAAACGTATTGCGAAGGGAGGCTTCCAGCTTAGGGATATTTTCCTCCTGATAGTATAGTCGCATTTTTGTCGCCGTATATCCGGATAAGACCAACATGAAGGTAGAAATCAAAAACGCGATGGGCATTCGATGATTGAGACCTTCGAGTTGATTTAAACCTGAATAAAGAAATGCAACTACTAAAAAAAGGAAAATCAGCCCGCTACTCACCATGGCTAGGTAGAGCAATGTTTCATAGGGATGGAAATTTTCCAGCTTTTGAAACCAGGTTTGTTGGGGATTCTGACGGTTCATCGTCTGCAAAACATTTTGTAGGCTGCTTGGTTCAAAAAATGCCAATTACCAGATGTGATTTTTCATCGACCATACCATTAAAATCTTTAATCAAAATCCCCTTAAAAATCAGTGGATCCATATTCAGGCTTCTTTGCATTTAAAAAGCATACTTTTATTATTACTGTAAAATAAGTTGGCCACTATTGAAATTATTCGGCTGATTCCCCAACCTGAAGCATGCGTTATTTGCTCTTATTGCTTCTGATAGGCCAAAGCCTTTTGACCGTAGCGCAGGTGAATACGAAGCCTGCGCAAAGAAGGCAGATTGGCTTGGAGGCTTACGAAAAAAATGATCTTCCAAAGGCCTTTGGGATGCTAGATTCCTGGCTTGCTGACCATCCAGATGATGGGGAAATTTACCTATATCGAGCTCGGATTTGGAATCAATTCAAGAATCCTCAAAATGCGGACATCGATTACACCGCATACCTTCAGTTTTTTCCTGACCATGGCGAAGTATATCTTGAGCGGGGAAGGAGCAGATTTCAAAATGGCTTATTTGAACTAGCCAAGCAGGATTTTGAAGCCTTCCTAAAATTGCCTCGAGGGGAAACCAGCCAAGTCATCTACAGAAGGGCTGTGGCTGCGACAGGTTTTTCTCAAATCTTTACCGCTCAAACCCCAAATCCCGCGCAAGCCTATTACCACCTTGGGCTTTGCAGTATTGAGTTGAAAGAATTCTCTGATGCCGTAAATTACCTCGATTCGGCGATTCGGTACCAATCTGATGAGCCTGATTTTTATTCCGAAAAAGGCAAAGCACTCGCCTTGCAAGGCGAAAAAGAGGAGGCTAAACTGAACTACCAAAAGGCATTAGAACTCAATCCAGATCACTACCTATCGCGGCAAAGAATGGCTTTTCTCACTCAGTCGAGTGATGAGGAAGCCCCGGAGGCGCTCACCCAATCTATAGCCAGCGCTCCTGAAAACCCTGATCCATTTAAACAAAGAGGCTATTACCGATTGAGTCACAAAGATCCTTCCGGTGCAAAAGATGATTTTCTTCAAGCACTCTCCATGGATCCCGAAGATGCCCAGCTTTGGTTTTACCTTGGTAAAAGTTGGGTAGGTTTGAAAAATTTCAGAGAGTCAGAGAAGGCATTCGGAAAGGCACTGGAATTTGACCCGCAAAACGTCGAATACCTTTTGCACCGAGGACAATCTCGATATCGGATGAACGAATTTCAAAATGCCTTGGCTGACTTTACCTTGGTGACGATCTATGATCCGGACTTTGACAGCGGGTTTTATCACAAAGGGATCACGCTGCAGCGAATCTCTGGTGGAAAAACCGGATGCCCAGACTTGAAAAAGGCGATGGATATGGGAATGGAGGAAGCTAAGAATGCGTGGCTTAAAGCCTGTGGTCAAAACTAACTACAACTCCTTGACCGTATCGACCTGAGAAGCAATCCAGGCAGGTCTCCAAGAGGCCAGCAAGGTAATGGTGACCACTGCGACGCTAATCCAAAGAAAGTCTTGCGCGTTGATCCGCACCGGGTAGGCGTCTACCACTCCAGAAGAAATACCCAGAGAAATCAATCCGAATTTTTCCTGTGCTCCTACAAGAATAAAGCCCAGAATTAATCCCAGTAGTGCTCCTGAGAAAGCAATCATTGCCCCTTGTTTCAGGAAAATAGAACGGATCAAGCTGTTTTTAGCTCCCATTGCCTTTAGGATTGCGATGTCTTTTTTCTTCTCAATGGCTAGCATACTCAGCGAGAAAAAGATATTAAACGAGGCGATGGCCAGGATAAAAGTCAGTGTGAGGAAAACAAAGAGTTTTTCCAGCTTGACGGTACGGATTAGCCCCGCGTGCTGCTCGTCTGCGTTTTTCACAGAAAAATCAGAGCCCAACTTTTCAATCAGCCTGGATTGGACTTCCAAAATGGACGCTCCTTCTTTGACCTTGACTTCAAGAGAGGTACGCTTCTCACCATAGTTGAGAAGATTTTTGGAAAACTCCAGTGGAACGATCACATACTCGTTGTCAAAGCTCTGCTCAATGCTGAAAAATGCCTTTGGCTCGATCTGAGCACTGGAATAAAGCTGATTTGGGTCAATGCTGCCGGCAGTGCGGGGGGCTTTGGGATAGTATACTTTTAGTGCAGAGTTGATTTCACCCAGATTGACCGAGAGGAAAAAGCCTACTCCGCGACCGAGGATGGCACCGGGCCTCACGGGAGTGCCCAGCGTGGTATCTCCCCAAAAATACCCTTTGGAAAACCTGTCCTGATCCAGAAAATTCTCTGAAACTCCCTTTAGTCTAACTACTTGCTGATTGCCACGATACTCCAAAAGCGCATTGTCTTCGATCACTTCGGTAAGGATACCCACCCCTTCGATTTGTCTGATAGTGTTGAGCCACTCTTCTGTTACTTCAAAGCTTTTTCCCTTGACAGGCTCAATTTTCAGCTCAGCATCAAAGCTGGCAAACAAACTTCTGATCAGGTCCTCCAGCCCATTGAACACGGACATCACCGCAACCAGTGCCATGGTACTGATAGCCACACCCACCACGGAGATGATGGAGAGGACAGTGATGAAATTCCGCTTCTTTTTGCTGCGAAAATACCTGCCGGCTATGAAGGAACTGGTGTTCACTGCTTGATCAGGCTTGGATTAATCTTCCTCTTCTTCTTCGTCCTCCTCAGGTGCCGGAGGAATATTCAGATCCGAAATGACCTTGTCCATGTGCTGGGCATAGGTAGCTGAATCATCTGGAAAGAATGCCAATTCGGGAATTATCCTCACTGACTTTCCAATCCGCTTGGCTAGGGCGTGCCGAATGTCTTTTTTATGATCATTGATGTGCTCGAAAAGCGCTTTGGAATCCGCTAATAGAAAACTGAGGTAAGCCTTGGCAAATCCTAAATCGGGGCTGACCATTACCCGGGTGATGGTGACCAAAGATCTACCGATAAGGTGTTTTGCCTCTTTTTGAAAAATATCTCCAAGTTCTTTTTGGATGAGTTTCGCGTATTTTTGTTGTCTTTTGCTTTCCATGTGAAGTATTTGTGAGACAAATTTAGCGAAATACTTGGGCATGCTTTAATTTCGACCCAAACCAAGTCAATCCCCAGGCCACCTTGCTTAGTTTTTTCAAAGTCAACGATCCCTTTCGCCTTATCGGAATAGTTATCTATATGATACTGATCGCTGTGGTCATGTTGGTATTTTTTCCATTTCCTATCACAGAACCCAATCTGATTTGGATGGTTTTGGGAGAGCGACTCAGTGAAGGATTATACTTATACCAAGACGTGTTGGACGACACGGGACCACTCTCGGCAGGGGTTTTCTCAGGCATTCACCTTTTATTTGGTCGAAATGAGCTGGTATTTGATGTCCTTGGCCGACTGTTGATCTTTTTCCAAATCATATACTGGAACAATACACTGATTCGTTACCGTGTTTTTGATGAAAATACCTACCTGCCGGCAATCATCATGGCAGCACTTTTTCATTTTTCCTTTGATATGACTACCCTTTCGCCGACACTTTTGGGAAGTACATTCCTGATGCTTGCGCTCGGTCAGCTTTTTTCTCAGACCGTATTGCAAAAGGAAACCAGTGAGTCGACACTTCTTATTGGAATCTATGGCGGACTCGCGACTGGATTTCATCTGAATTTCGTGCTCTTTTTACCCTACATTATTTTCACAGGCTTGGCGATTTCGGGGTTTACAATCAGACAGTTGTTCCTTTCACTGGTTGGATTCTTCCTGCCTGTTTTACTCATTTTTGTATTTTACTATTGGAATGATGGCCTACAGGAAGCCTTGCAGGCGTGGCCAATGATCTTCACCTACCAAGCCTACGAATACCAGCCTATGTTGAGTTGGCTGATTCCGGGCAGCATACCGATTATTTTGGCTTTTGCCGGATATTTCTTCGGCTCCTTTTTTAGAGGCGCTACCATTAACCAACAAAAACAGCGTCAGTTGATCATCCTTTGGCTGATCTTTTCAGGACTCTTTTTCTTTTTGGTCAAAAGGCAGGCTGCCTATCAGTTGCTCGTCTTTATCCCAGGACTTACCTATTTGATCACCCAGTTTTTCCTACATTTCAAAACAGGAATCATCGCAAGATTGGGATTTACCTTATTGGTTTTTGGTCTGCCATTTGGAGGACTAGCGTATTGGAATAGCCGGATAGAAGTAGACAAAAGCTATTTTGTCCAATCTTCCATTTCTGATCAACTTCCGAAAAACGCAAGCATCATGGTTCTTGGAGAAGATTGCAGCAGCTACCTGCAGCATCCGCTGGGAGGCCCATTTTTGAACTATAACCTCACTAAAACTTTTCTGTCCGGCGAAAAATCTCTTGAACAAAAATCAGAACTTTTCAGAAAGCTCTCCAACCAAAAAGCCGATTTCATCCTTGATCAAGAGGGCCGCTTTCAAGAGCTATTAGAAGAACTTCCAGCACTTAAAGAGCACTACAAACAAGCTAGTCCTGGAGTTTTTGTAAAAATCGAAAACTAATCCGACGTCAATCGTTTACAGATTTGTATCGATTACTTCCCTTTCACCAGATTTAACAACAGAAAAGGCCAAACCCACTCTTTTGGCCTTACATTTAACTATGATTAAAGCCCTTCTAAAACCCACCCTAGGTCTTTCCATCGGACTATTGGCAATGGGATGCAGCAGCACAGGATTGCTGACGGCACCTACTCTTTCTTATCAAAATACCACTCCAAGGACTCGCGAACTGAGCGATTCGGAGTCAAAACAATGGGGGCATTTAGATCTTCTATGGGATACTGTGCCCGGCATGAGCATACACCGTGCCTATGAGGAATTAATTAAGAAAAAGAAGGGCCAACCAGTAATTGTGGCCGTGATCGACTCAGGGATAGACTTAGCTCATGAAGACATAAAAGATGTCCTATGGGTCAATTCCGATGAAAAAGCCGATGGAATCGACAATGACGGAAACGGGTTTGTAGATGACATTCATGGATATAATTTTCTGGGTGAGTCCTTCCATGAGCAACTCGAATTCACCCGAATTCTTCGGTTGAAAATCGGAGAAGAAGAGCTCCAGAAAAAGGCCAAAGCTGAGCTAGACTCCAAACTACCCGAAGCCAAAGCGGCCCTTCCGCAGCTTCAGCAAATCGAGCAGATTGTCAGCTTGGCACATCAAAACATCCAAAAGAAGCTTGGTAAGGAGTATTATTCTTTATCCGATTTGGAAAAATACGACCCTCAAACACCTCAAGAAGAGCAACTCGTCGGGATTTTGAAGCAGGTTTTGGGCATGGGAGAGGATATTCCATCTGCCCTCGCCGATTTGCAAGAAGGAATCAAATATTACGAATCTCAGCTTTCTTACAACCTCAATGTGGACTTTGACGGCAGAAAGCCAGTCGGAGACAATCCCTATGATTTTTCAGATAGGAACTACGGCAATGGTGATCCCAATATCCGTGATGCAGAAGAAAGCCACGGTACCCATGTGGCAGGAATCATCGCTGCCAACCGAACCAATAAAAAGGGGGTAAAAGGTGTGGCTCAATCTGTAAAAATCATGAGCATTCGTGCCGTGCCTGATGGCGATGAATACGATAAAGACATCGCCAATGCCATCCGATATGCGGTAGACAATGGGGCCAAAGTGATCAATGCAAGCTTTGGAAAGAAATTTTCACCAAATGCGGCTTGGGTGAATGAGTCTTTAAAGTATGCCGCAAGCAAAGATGTCCTCTTTGTTCATGCAGCAGGCAATGACGGCTTGGATTTGGATGATGTCCAAAATTCAAATTTCCCCAATGATCATTTAGGTCAAAATGCCCCCGAATTAGTCGATAATTACCTCACGGTGGGAGCCCTTGCTCCGGTCTATGGATCTGAGATGATCGCCTCTTTTTCAAACTATGGAAAAGCCAATGTGGATGTATTTGCGCCGGGAGACAAAATATATTCCACCATGCCGGGGAATGATTACGATTTCCAAGGAGGCACATCGATGGCAGCTCCTGCAGTAGCAGGCATCGCCGGTATGATCAGATCGTATTATCCGCAGCTTACAGCTCCTCAGGTGAAAAAAATAATCATGGAATCCGGCCTTGCTCTGCCTGTGAAAGTGACCGTAGGAGAGGAGGAAAAATCACTCGCCGACCTCTGCAAATCAGGTAAAATTGTCAATCTGTACAATGCCTTGATTTTGGCAGGCAAAGTTTCTGCCGGGCAAATTTCCCTTTGAAAAATACCTAGAGAACTGAAAAAGCCCTTGGAAGTAAATTTCAAGGGCTTTTTCCATTTTACTACTTTTTAGATCAAAGGGGTGTCGACACAAATCGGTCAGTGAGCCGGTACTTTTTTCTCAGATGTTTTATCTATCCAGCCAATCCTTAAGATCAGCGACCTTTTCCCTACTGACCAAGATATCCGTGTCCGTGCAATTTCTCAAAGAGACCTTGAGCCGGCTGTTGGAATAGGTAAGCACTTCCTCGACAGCATCGATATGGCACAAATACTTTCGATTGAGGCGAAAAAAGAACCCTGGGTCCACTTGTCCTTCTATTTGCTCCAACGCGGAATCAAGGACATACTTTTTGCCAGCGTGGGTTTGGAGAAAAGTCACTCGCTCTTCGCTGAAGAAAAACGCGATTTCTTCGATGGAAACGCTCTGGATTTTTTCTCCAAAACGAACCAGAAAGCGGCTTTTAAAGGATTTTGTCTGAGGCTGGATCAGAGTCTTGAGCAAGTTCAAATCCAAGCTAGGTTGAATGATTCGGGAATTGAATTTTTCCACCGCCAGCTCCAGTTCTTTTGGATCGATGGGTTTGAGTAGGTAGTCGATCGCATTGACTTGGAAGGCCCGAATCGCATATTGATCAAAAGCTGTGGTGAAAATAATGGGAGAGTTGACTTTGACCTGCTCAAAAATCTCAAAGCTGATTCCATCGGCAAGTTGGATATCGCAAAAGATGAGATCTGGCACCGGATTTTCCCCAAACCAACGGATTGCCCGGCTGACTGTATCCAGATTTCCAATCAATTCTGCATCCTGAAAATGCCCTTGGAGCAATTTGCTCAATCGAGAAGCGGCAGGTTTTTCGTCTTCGATGATGAGTATCCTCATGAGTTGACTTTCAAAAGTGGAAGTTTAATCAAAAATTCATCTTCAGACTGGAAGATTTCGGGCATTTGATCACTCAGTAACCGATAGCGAGATTGGATATTTTGCAAACCCACGCCGGTAGAGGGCTCATTTTGACTCGTTTTTGGCTGAAAAGTGTTGCTCACCCAAAGCTCATTTCCCTTTTGGATAATGGAGATGAAAAGCGGGTTTTCCTGAGAAGCGATGTTATGCTTGATGGCATTTTCCAGCAAAAGCTGAAGCGAAAGCGGAGGTAAATAGCAGCCCTTACAGTTTGGCACTTCGATGTTGAAATTCAGATTTTCTTCAAATCTGATCTTTTGTAGCTCGAGGTAGTTTTGAGCAAATTCCAGTTCTCGGTCCAATTCGACCAGTTCCTCCTGCTGTACCTCGAGGACGTAGCGGTAGATTTTGCTGAGCTTTTGGATGAAGGCTGCCGAGCGATCCGCGTCTTCATAGACCAGATTGGATAGCGCATTCAAAGAATTAAAGAGGAAATGGGGATTGAGTTGGTCCTTGAGACTTTGGTATTGGCTGGCGAGTTTTTCAGAGCGTAGATGCTCTGCTTCGATGGCGGATTTACGCCATTCCATCAGCCAAGAGCGCGAAGTGAAAATGGCCATAAATACCAATGAAATACTCATTGGCGTCATGGTAAACCTAAGAATTCCCTGCCATGGAATTTGACCTTCTGTAAATTTCCACTCAACCCAAGCATAGCAAAACACAATGATAAAACTCACTACAAAGGCGTAAATCATGTAGGTAGAGACTGTAGCCAGCAGTCGTTTGACAGGATGATGAATCCATGAAAGTTTGGGATCCCAAAATTCCTCCACTCGGCTTCCTCCAAAACTCAGGGCCATGGAGACTGTAAATGAAAAGATAAAGTCCGGGATCAGGCTGATCAAATCCTCGGTACTCAAAAAGCAGATTGGGCAAAAAAAGACTTGCAAGGATAATGCTATCGCCAAATTGATGAGCAGGAATTTGCGGAGGTCACGCCAGATTCCTTTGTTGTCTTTGCAGTCTGATGGGTTTAAAGCTTGGGGCATGCGGGGAAGTTAGGAAAAAGGGAAGCAATTTAGGATCTCGGATGCCGGATTTTAGATACTTCGAAAGGCTCAGTACAAGATTCGGGATGCTGATTTCGGAAGGTTAACCTCCACCGAGATTTCTCTTGGTGGAGGAGTTGGTATAGTTTGTCAAATCGGGCATTATTTGCAAGCTCCGGCCACTTGCTCAGCCTCTCTTTTGCCCCAGGTCGGGAGAAGGTAATCGTCATTCACTTTTGCCTCTTCTTTGGCGAAAAGCTCCAATCCTACTCGGGCCAATCCACAGGCCTTCTCGGGTCCCTGCCCAAAGAATTGGGCCATCCCCTGCTCCATTTGTGCCATCAGCGTGGTGGCTCGTGGGTTTTCTTTGTCTAGGGCAATCGCTTTTCCAAACAATTGCATGGCCATGGGACTCATTTCCTGCCCCCTAGTCATTGGATCCACGGATAATTTTCCCATCAGGATGAAGCCTTTCAAAGCGGTGATTTCGGAATTGTTTGGAGCTATTTTGTCCGCTTTGTTGACCAGTTCCATGGCTTGATCAAAGTATTGATCTTTGTTAACCTCGAAGCGAAATGCAGCGATAGTCTGCAGGTGGGCGGCATAATAAAGAGGCAGCCACTCGGTGTTTTTCGCCTCGGCAATTCTCAAAAATCCGTTGACGACCGCTTGAGACTGCTCCTGGTTTTGAATGGTTTTCATGGCCTGAAGTTGCTTTTTCATAGCAGATTCGAAAGCGGGATCATTTGCTGAGGCATTCCATACAAATGCAAATACAAGTGCGAGTGTGGCTAGGATAGTTTTCATAGTGTGTATTAGAGGTTGTTTAGATTGTTTGCGTTTTTGTCTTTAGATATTGTGTAGAAGATTCCCAAGAAAAGGAACCGGGGAGCGCCTTGACCCAAAGGCATGGATTCAAATCTTCCCTGTTCGTCTGGAGCTTGGGCAAACTGGTAACCGAAAATATTTGGATGCCCTGTCACATTGGTGACTGCTCCGTGGATGATCAGATTGGGGCGTGGCAAATAGCTCCAACTCAGGCTTAGATTTTGGAAAGAGCTCGTTTTGGAGTTCATTTCTCCCGAGCGGTTCGGGTTGGTGTAGGTCAGACCATCATTGAAGGACCAAGAGAGTCCGAGTTGAGATTTGAGACTAGGCACAAAGTGCTTGACTACTACGCTCAAGTTATGCTTTGGCGCAAAGTCAGGTTGGACCTGTCCCGTGTATTGGAAATAGCTACGCTTGCTGTCCACAAAGCTGTAAGTGATCCAATAGTCCGTGTTTTTCAGGCTTTCGCGATCGCGAAAAAACACATCAAATCCTCGGGCAAAACCCCTTCCTTCATTTCGGACCTGCTGGGGATTTTGAAGAATGCCTTCAAATCTTACCAAGTGATCATAGGACTTGTGAAAAGCTTCCGCTCTGAACGTTTTACCTTCTTTCTGGTAGAGGTAGTTCAAGATCAAATGCCGTGATTCGGTGTTTTTAAGGTTGGTGTTCAAGACGCGAAATCGCTCCTCAGGCAATTGGTGAAAGCGACCACTTGCGAAAGAAAGTGTCCCATTTTCGGAGATTTTGTAGGCAAGGGAAGCTCGGGGATCGAGCCATTTTTCTTCTGCCAGTGAAGAGAATCCTCCACGAAGTCCAGATCTCAACACCAATTTTTTGCTCAGGTACCAATCCCACTCAGTGAAGAGGAAGGCTTGATTTTCACCGAAACTGCGCTCTAGAGTTTCTTTTGTTAGGACTTCTGAATAGTCATTTCGGAAATATTCGAGTCCATTTTTCACTGAAATGCGATCTGAAAAATCGTAACTGACAGTCCACTTGGCGTGAGTGAGTCGATTTTTTCGCTCCAGATCTAGTCCTCCTAGGTTTAGAAAGTCCTTATTCTGAGAGTAAGAAATTCCACCGAATAAGGACCACCCGTTTTCGTAGGCTTTTCGCCAATTGGTCTGCGCATAGGAATAGTTGTTGATCAGATCGACCAGCATTCCTCTACCTTCCCTTCCGGGCTGAGGCTGCCAGAGTTTCATCCCGCCTGTTTCGGTGCGGGCAAGTACTTTCCAAAGGCCTCCTTTTGTTGTTTTATGTTGAGCCGCCAACTCCAAATCGATCCCGAATGGAGCTCTTTCCCAATCGAAATCCTGCTTGATGATCGCCTGATAGGGTTTGAGGTCAAAGATATTTCCAGAGATAGTCAGGCTCCTTTGCTCATTTGCCAAGGTGTGTGAATAGCCTCCACCCACCGACATGATAGAAAGGTCACCTTGGTTTCGCTTGGCTAGATCCTTCGTGTTTAGTGCCAAAGCAGAGGAAAGTGCCTGCCCAAATTCCGCAGAGTAGCCTCCTGTCGAAAAGAAGGTTCCTTTGAAAAGATTGGGATTGAAACGGGTGCGGGTGGGGACATTTCCTGCAGTGGTACCATAGGCATTTCCCACGCGAAGTCCGTCTATGAAAATGCCGACTTCGCTAGCATCTCCACCACGAACGAAGAGTCGCCCGTCATTTCCTACAGTACTCGTGCCTGGCAAAGTCTGAAACGCCCCAACAATATCACCCATAGCAGAAGGAGTGGTGACGATATCGAGCGGGCGAAGGATTACAG
>CALRRX020000002.1:0-23927 GCA_943370675.1 Reyranella massiliensis 521
TAGAGCTGCATCAGACTTTTCGTGACTATATTCTCTTTTCTTTTCTTTTCCTACCAGCTTTGTAAGCTCCGTTTGAGCCAAGCAATGACGCTTGATCTCTTCATGAGCAAATTGAAGAGCCTCGACCATTTCATCTTCTTGAATCTCAGAGGCTTCACCTTCAACCATTAGGATATACTCTAATGACCCAGCTACGATAAACTCAAGAGAAGCCTTTGCTAATGCTGAAGGTGTTGGATTAATGACAAGCTGGCCATCGATTTTGGCAACTCGTACTTCCGAAATCGGACCATTGAATGGAATATCCGATACTGCCAAAGCAGCTGAAGCGGCAAGACCAGCAAGTGCATCTGGCAATACATCCTCATCATAGGACATCAAGGTGATGGCCACTTGAGTGTCTGCATGGTAATCATCTGGAAAAATAGGTCTGATGGCACGGTCTACAATTCTGCTGATCAAAACTTCGTAATCAGAAAGCTTACCTTCTCTTTTCAAAAATCCTCCGGGAATCTTTCCTGAAGCAGCAAATTTCTCTTGATAATCTACTGATAGTGGTAAAAAGTCAACGCCATCCAAGGCATCTTTCTTTGCAACTACTGTAGCCAACAGCATTGCTTTTCCCATTCGCACAACTACTGAACCGTCTGCTTGTTTGGCTAAAGCCCCGGTCTCAATGATAATTTCTCTACCATCCTGAAGGGTGATGGATTTGGTGATCAAATTTGGTAACATAAATACGTGTTAGAATTAAAGCGTCTTAGTGATAAAAAGTCTGGTTCATCGGTTAAAAAGAAAAAAGTAAGGTTCTCAACCAAGAGAACCTTACTGAAAGGATTATTTTCTGATTCCGAGCTCGGCAATAATTGCTCTGTAACGCTCGATATCTCTTTTATGGAGGTAGTCTAGAAGACTTCTTCTTTTACCTACCAGCTTCATCAAACCGAGTCTAGAGGAGTGATCTTTTTTGTTTGACTTCAAGTGCTGAGTCAAATGCTGGATTCTGTGTGAAAAGAGGGCAATCTGTGATTCAGGAGAACCTGTATCAGTAGCAGATTTTAACCGTCCATGATTTTTAAACAACTCTTGTTTTTTCTCTGATGTTAAATACATGTTTAGCTAAATTTAATAAAACAGCTACAAAGGTATTGTTTTAAATTCAATAATAAAATAGAGGCTTCAAATTGCTTTTTTGGCAGGGATGGTTTGTTTGATTTTCTTCCATAGACCTGTATAAAAATCGCCTTCAAATAATCGAGCATCTCTCCTAGCCTGCCTCAAGAAAAACAGACCAAAAGGCAATAAGCAAAGATTGGAAAATATCGTCCCAAACAGTGAATCGGTAACCCCCTCTTTAGCCCATTTTTCTCCGGTAATAGTCAGCATGTAAAATAAAATGAAAAACAGAATCGATATCAAAACCGGTAGTCCAAGACCTCCTTTTTTGATAATCGAACCTAATGGTGCACCAATCAAAAACATCATAAAGCAAGCGATAGCCTGACTGTATTTCTGATACCATGCGATTTCGTATCTCCTATATTCCCTCAAATAACCATCATGATTGCTCATCTTGATATTAAAAGTATTTTTAAGATTCCTTGAATTATTCAATGCCATAGTAATTGCATTGGTAATGTATCCCCGGTCATAGATGACAGAATCCAAAATTTCTCTCTCTCTTTCTGTAAGAGGTTCAGTTCTTATCTTTTTATTGATCACTGGCAGTCCCATGGTATCGACTGTCGTAATGATTTCAGGCTTTAGACTGGTCGTATCCAAGTTCTGAGTTCTTTTCACTGCCAATTTTCTCTTGAAAAGTGAGTCTGATGAAGGGGCAACGGTCTCAGAGGAAATCAAAACTTCAGTAACACTATCTGGTTTTTGATTCTGCAACTTGCTCAAAGAATCTTGTCTTCGAACGGCATCAATACTGTCATTCACTAATTTTTCTTTCTCGATTTTTATTTTCCGAAGGGTATCATATTCGGCCTTCAGATCAAGTATCTCTTTGGAAGGTGTGAGTTTCCTATTTCTAGTAAAAAATGGATAAATGCTGGCTGCATTGGTATAATTCTGGAATTTGAGATCATTAATAATATAGTTGATAGAGTCCAGTCCATCTTTAATTTCGTCGATTCGCTTTATAGCACGATTGGTAGACCATTGATCTTCCGGAGTTCTGCTCAGCTGGAAAGCAGATAGATCAAAGACCATGACATTTTCTTCAAACTCCGTACGTGAAAATTCAACAGGCGCCTCGGAAATCCCTCTAGTAGACCTAGACTCCTTATAATTTTGACCTTTATAAAGCGTCAACTTCATGTAGGTGTCGTTATTGAATGTCTCCATTCTTCCAGAATCAGCCAAGGTCACATTTATATTTCCTTGCCCCTCGGAGTGATTATAAATAATAATATCCTGTAACCTGACATCATCGAGCTTGCGGTTTACTTTGATACTGTATTGAGGAATACCATCGTAAAAGACTCCCTCTTTGATATCCAAAGCAGGTGTTTTCATTCGGATATCATACAATAAGCTGAAGGTCTTCAGGTTTACTTTAGGCACGAGGTAATTATTGGACAGAAAAGCCAAAATCGTCAAAATGATGGAAAAAATACCGATTGGGAGAAGGGCCCGGGTTAACGAAACCCCACTGCTTTTGATGGCTGTCAGCTCAAAATGCTCTCCCAAATTTCCAAACGTCATCAAGCTGGATAGTAACACAGCCAGAGGAAGAGCCATGGGAGAAATACTAATTACGAAATAGCCAATCAACTCTGCATAGATCCAAAAATCGAGGCCTTTTCCAAAAATCTCGTCAAAATACTTGAGCATATTGACGATCAATAGAATAAAATCTACTACCAAAAAGGTCAAGATAAAAGGTCCAATAAATGACCCCAAAATAAGCTTATCCAGTTTTTTCATTAGCGAAAACTTGCTCGGCAAAGAAAACGATTTTCAGCGAACCAAGTTCAAAATTTACGACCCTGTCTGACTTTATTCTAATGGTTTATGATTTTTGGGAAACTGAAAATTTTGCAACCTGATTAAAAAAGAAAAGGCTTTCATCTCTGAAAGCCTTTGTAGCGAGGACGGGAGTTGAACCCGTGACCTCAGGGTTATGAATCCTGCGCTCTAACCAACTGAGCTACCTCGCCATGATGTTTTTTAAACTATTTTCTCGTATTGATTTGTCGAATTAATGTCTATATTAAAGCACAAACCAACACATTCAAGAGCCAATTTCCTTATGAAATCAGGGCTTAAATGCCCTCCCCAAATGGGAATGCAAATATGATGTCTTGTCCTTTTAAATCCAAGTTCAGTTTTAATAAAATGTGTGAAAATTTCACTCCTAAATCGCCTAATCATGGTCAAAAATAAGTTTGTTGCTGATTATCAAATAAATGCTTCCAAGAAGATTGTTTTCAATTACCTGAGTACTGCTAGTGGTTTAGAGGAGTGGTTTGCAGATGAGGTTAGGATTGATGAAGACAAGAATTACATATTTAATTTTGACAATGAAGACCATTTTGCCAAGCTTGTCATCCTGAGATCCAATGCTCATGTAAAATTTGAGTTTTTTGATCCAAAGAATCCAGATAATTCTGATCATTCATTCATCGAATTTAAGCTTGAAGAAAATGAATTGACTCAGTCCCTGTTTTTGAAGGTTATTGATTATTCCAATGAATATGAGGAGGAGGAGCTTTCTGCTATTTGGGAAGGAATGGTCGGTAAGCTCAAAGAAATTATCGGTGGATAAGCATTTGCCAGCCTTCAGAAAGTGATTCATGGGCTGATTATTCTGCCCTGAGTCACTTTTTTACTATCATCCCTAATGGAAGTGTCCAAAAATCAAGTTTCCATCCTTAATCCCCCTACTTCATTTTTTGACAAGCTCAAATTTTTGGGTCCTGGATTTATTCTATCCGCTTCTATCGTTGGCTCAGGTGAATTAATCGCTACTACAATCCTCGGAGCTAAAGGTGGATTCATCACTTTTTGGGTGATTCTAGTCAGCTGTCTCATCAAAGTTGCCATTCAGCTGGAATATGGGAAAAATGCCATCATCACAGGAAGGCCTTTGATGGCTGAATTCAATGAACTCACCGGACCAAAGATTAGAAAAGGTCATTGGTCTATTTGGGGGATACTTTTATTAACTCTATTGAAAATTTTACAGCTTGGCGGGATGCTTGGCGGTGCTGCAATCACCATTCATTTGATGTTTCCAGACCTTTCATTGAGTTGGATTGCTATTTTTCTTGGTTTAACCTTGGTCCTATTTTTTCTCAAAAACTACTATTCAATCATCGAAAAGACATCTACCCTATTGGTGTTTGGATTTACCATACTCACCTTGGCTTCTTTGATTTCACTTTTTTACACCCCATTTGGATTTACCTGGGAGCAAGTGGCTTCGGGCCTTACCTTCCAACTTCCTTCTGAATTAATTTTTGTGGCTATTGGGGCATTTGGAATTACCGGCGTAGCAAGTGATGAAATCATCGCCTACACCTATTGGTGTCAAGAAAAAGGATACGCCTCCTACGTTGGACCGAATGATGGCACTAAAGAATGGCAATCACGCGCAAAAGGCTGGATTGGAATCATGTATTTGGATGCCTTTGTGGCTATGGTGATTTACACCTTGGTGACGGCTGCGTTTTATCTATTGGGAGCATCTATTCTTTATGGCAAAGAAGTAATTCCTGATGGAACTGACTTGATTAGCAGTCTGGCTAAGATTTATACAGAAGCACTTGGGCCAGGGGCTCGCTTTGCCTATTTGGTGGGAGGATTTTTTGCGCTTTATTCCAGTGTATTTGCCACTTTAGCCTACTGGACAAGGCTATTTCCTGACATTTTCAATCAACTAGGTTGGATCTCAAACACCCCTGAATCTTGGTCAAAAACCATAAAAATGCTCTCAGTAGCTTTTCCGATTTGTTGGGTATTCACATTTTTATTCTTGAAAGAACCGGGATTCATGGTTTTAGCCGGTGGGGTGATCGGCTCGGTGATGCTCCTGATTGTTGTATTTGGAGGAATCAGCTTTTATAAAAAAAATCAGCCATTAGCGCTTTATAATGGACTTTTTGCACGGGTGATGTTTTGGCTTAGCACAGCCTCCATTCTTTTTGTATCTGGGTATGGTATTTTCAAACTATTCTAAAATAAAAAAGCCTTCCCGAAGGAAGGCTTCCGCAAAATAAGGTAGTGCCGACCTTATTTTACTCTTTCAACTACAGCTTTGAATGCCTCTGGATGGTTCATTGCAAGATCAGCCAAAACCTTTCTGTTAAGTTCGATTTCTGCTTTCTTCAACAATCCCATCAATTGAGAATAAGATACACCGTGCTCTCTAGCACCGGCATTGATACGCTGAATCCACAAAGCTCTGAATTCTCTTTTCTTCGCTTTACGGTCTCTGTAAGCGTACTGAAGACCTTTCTCATACTTGTTTTTTGCTACCGTCCACACATTTTTACCTCTTCCGAAGTATCCTCTTGTGGCCTTAAGCACTTTTTTCCTTCTTGCTCTGGACGCTACCGCGTTTACTGATCTAGGCATAGTTTTTTGTTTTTTGACACTTGGTGTTCTGATCGACTCAGAATCTTGTTAACCAAAGCATCTGGTGAATAAATAAACCTTAATTTTTAAAGAGTGAGGCTGAAAATCAGATTTTCAACATGTCTCTTACTCTACCTTCGTCGGAAACATGTACCAAACCAGCTTTGGTTAGGTTGTGCTTACGCTTAGTAGATTTTTTCGTCAGGATATGGCTTTTGAAAGCGTGTTTCCTTTTGATTTTGCCGGTTCCTGTTAGGGAAAACCGCTTTTTTGCACTGGATTTGGTTTTTACTTTTGGCATTTTGCTGTATTTAGTTGGTTGAAATTATTTCTTTCCAGGTTTCGGAGCGAGGAATATATTCATTCGCTTTCCTTCCAACTTCGGCATTTGCTCTACCACACCTACATCTTCCAAGGCTTGAGCAAACTTTAAAAGCAACATTTCACCTCTTTCTTTGAAAACGATGGTACGTCCGACAAAGTGAACGTAGGCTTTTACTTTTGCTCCTTCTTTCAGGAAGTTGATAGCATGCTTCAATTTGAAATTGAAATCGTGGTCATCCGTGTTAGGTCCGAATCGAATTTCTTTTAAAACAACCTTAGCTGCGTTAGCCTTGATCTCCTTTTGCTTCTTTTTCTGCTCGTACTTAAACTTCGCATAATCAAGGATTTTACAAACTGGAGGATCTACGTTAGGAGAAATTTCAACAAGATCCAGCTCATTTTCCTGAGCTATTTTGATGGCTTTTTCGACTGGGAGAACAGCGTTCCCTCCTTCTACAAAGTCACCTACTACTCGAACTTCTCTAACTCTAATCTTATGATTGATTCGATAAGGTTCTTCTTGTCTTCCTCTTGGCTGCTGTGGTCTTGGATTCAAGTTAGCTACGATTGTTTTAAATTAAATTGCCTGCAAATATCGGAATTATTTCCAATTCAAAAAATGAAGTGGATTATTACCGAATTACTCTTTCTTTAATGATTCAGATATAATTCCCTGAAAGTAGGTGATAAATTCTTCGATTGAGAAAGATCCTAAGTCACCCTGTCCGTGTTTTCTGACTGCAACTTTTCCTTCTTCTTGCTCCTTCTCTCCCACAATCAACATAAAAGGTACTTTCTTCACTTCAGCATCACGGATTTTTCGACCGATCTTTTCATCTCGGTTGTCCAATTGACCGGTGATTCCCGCATCTTCAAGAATTCCTTTAATCTCCTCTGCATAGGCTATAAACTTCTCTGAAATAGGAAGGATATTGATCTGTTCAGGAGCTAACCAAAGAGGGAATTCTCCCCCACAATGCTCGATTAGTACCGCTACAAATCGCTCCAAAGAACCAAACGGTGCACGGTGGATCATCACTGGTCTATGCTTTTGATTGTCAGATCCAATGTATTCCAACTGGAATCTCTCAGGAAGCTGGTAATCTACCTGGATGGTACCCAACTGCCATTTTCTTCCAAGGGCATCCTTGACCATGAAATCCAGCTTAGGACCATAAAAAGCCGCTTCGCCTAACTCAGTCACCGTGTCCATCCCTTTTTCAGCGCAGGCTTCAATGATAGAAGACTCGGCCTTTTCCCAAGCCTCATCGGTACCAATATACTTCTGCTTGTTTTCCGGATCACGAAGTGAGATCTGAGCTGTGTAATCATCAAAGCCCAGTGCCTTAAATACATAAAGTACCAAGTCAATCACTTTGATAAATTCTTCCTTCACCTGATCGGGACGGCAGAAAATATGGGCATCGTCCTGAGTAAATCCTCTAACGCGAGTCAATCCATGCAATTCCCCACTCTGCTCGTATCGGTAAACGGTTCCAAACTCAGCATAACGAATGGGAAGGTCTTTGTAAGAACGCGGCTTATGCTTATAAATCTCGCAGTGATGCGGACAGTTCATTGGCTTCAACAAGAAGGTTTCACCTTCATGCGGGGTAGTGATGGGCTGAAACGAATCTTTCCCATACTTTTCATAGTGCCCGGAAGTCTCGTAAAGTACTTTACTACCAATGTGCGGAGTAGTCACTTGCTGATAGCCTGACTTATCCTGAGCTCTTTTCATAAAGGAAACCAAGCGCTCACGGAGCAAGGTACCCTTTGGAAGCCAAAGCGGTAATCCCATACCGACTTTTTCGGAGAACATGAATAACTCCAGCTCACGGCCCAATTTACGGTGATCGCGCTTTTTAGCCTCTTCCAACAGAGTAAGGTAATCTTTTAGCTCTTGTGCTTTAGGGAAAGTGACCCCATAAATACGAGTCAGCATCTTGCGCTTCTCATCACCTCTCCAATACGCTCCTGCAATATTGGTGAGCTTAACAGCTTTAATGAACCCTGTATTTGGAATGTGTGGGCCACGACAAAGGTCTGTAAAATTACCCTGCTCATAGAAGGTAATCGAGCCGTCCTCCAATCCTTCGAGCAAATCGAGCTTGTACTCGTCTCCCTTTTCTTGGAAATAGGCTACTGCGTCTTTTTTAGAAACTTCCTTGCGGATAAATTCTGATTTCAACTTTGCCAGCTCCATGATCTTGTTTTCGATCATTTCGAGCTCCTCTCCTTCCAGCTTGTGGTCTCCAAAGTCTACATCGTAGTAGAAACCCGTTTCGATCGGTGGACCGATACCAAACTTGATTCCTGGAAATAGCGACTCTAGAGCTTCTGCCATCAAGTGCGCAGAAGAGTGCCAAAAGGTACTTTTTCCTTCTAAGTCGTTCCAAGTGAGCAATTGAAGGTTAGAATCCTCGTGAATCTCACGTGATGCATCCCAAACTTGGCCGTTGACTTTGGCAGCAAGAACATTCCGTGCTAAACCCTCGCTGATACTTGCAGCAATCTGTAGTCCGGTGGTTCCTTTGTCATACACCCTCACTGAGCCATCAGGAAGGGTAATTTTGATTTGTTGTGACATGTGTTTTTTAGTTTCTGCCTATACAAACAGGCAGGTGTATCAAGTTGCAAATATGCGTAAGCTCAAGGCAAAGCAAAAATTTTGAATCAGGAATACTGAAATCTTTCATTACAAAATAATCTGGGCACTCACTTTCACATGGAAAGGCTTCGATCCCGGGTTATCCAAATAACTCATCCTATGAAAAAAGTCTACTCTGAAAAATCGGAAGACATTTTCCACCCCATACCCAAGTTCCAAATAAGGTTTGGTCGGATCCAGTCTACCGAAAGAAGTCAAAGGATTGCCGAATGGATCAAATGAAGGCACATTTTGGATATTTTCATCTCGTACTGAGCCCATCAGCACGTTGGCACTGCCGACCATTCTCCATTTGAGCTTTTTGATCAAGGGAATGGAATTCAAAAGAAAGCCCTCAAATGACTGACGATATCTCAAGCTGACAAACTTATCTGAGGCAAATTCATTGAAATTCATCGTATTGAATGCCGCTGTGGTGTAAAACAACGTCTCATTACCCAAGTGATTTTTCAACACCTGATAAGGTACCTCTCCCCACACTTTGCCTGCATCGAATTCATACCTTCCTACTCCAAAAATCCCCATGGTTAATCGCTGGTAGAGGTAAAAATTCAGTTTGGTGTAGGAGATTTGGCCTCCCAAAGACTGAATTCCCTGGGCATAATTCAGCTCCACAATTGGCCATTTGTTTGAACCCAAGGAAGCCCTCACGTTGTCATTGATGATGATGACTTCATCACGCCCATAGCGGATTCCTGCTCTTAGTTCGGTGGTTTGAAAGTTGCTCCGCAGTTCTTGTGTGTCTTTTACTCGATAGTAGAAATTATAAAGGGGATCAAACTGAGCCACATTCAATCCCGAAGTCAGCAAAAATCCCTTGAAAAACTCCCGTTGGAAAGCCAGTCGCTGATTGGTAGAAACAAATGGTCTTCTTAAGGTGCCAAATCGGCTGGCAGCAAGAAACACACTGTTTCCTTCCAGATTTTCCATCTCCAAACCCACCTGATCGAGTTCTCGGGAAGTACGAACCTGGAGGGTTGTCCATCTTTTTCTGTCCAAAATTCTTGTCGCCGCTGCTTTGTATTTCCATCGCTGATCTACCAAGCCATAGGCTCCGTAGCCTTCCAAAAGCCACTTGTTGGAGAATTTAAAATTTGACCTCAATCCAAAACCAAATCGGAAACCTTCCACATTGTTGTAATTCCCAAACTCTGTCCAAGGACCAAAATCTACTTTTCGGATCGGTAAATAGCCTGTGGCAAAAAACTTTAAGCCTTCGGAATAGAACCTGACAATGGGGATTTTCTTCAATGTATCGACCATTTGGAGGACAGCTAATTCTTCCTCACTCAAGGCTTCTGGCCTAGTGTTTTTCCAAAAATCCGAGGAATACTGACTGAAATCCGGCTTCAATTCCACCGCCTGATTGAAAAATGATGTCGGTTTAGGTTGATTAATGACCGCACTATCTGTCGCCGTGTAAAACTTAGCCAAAAGACCAGCAGTCGCTTCGGAGATTTGTCCAATTTTGATCAACACTCGGGTTTTGGACGGTAGAAGTGGGCCTTCCGCCGTAGGAACCAGTTCTTGTTGGATTTTGATTCGCTCTACAAAATTGAGATTGGCGGCTTTTGGAATCGTCAAATCCACCTGCTTTAGCGCGTAATCGTCCTTTTTGATCCAAATAGTACCCGTGAATGCCAAATCTTGCTCCCTTCTCGGATACACTTGCAGTTTGTAGCAGGTATCCTGACCTACCAAAACTGAATCCAAAAGATCATAATCATAATAGGTCCTCCAACCGTCCGCAATCGGTGAGATGAAGTCTTTTTCAAGAATCCTTAACCAGTTTTTGTAGAAGTTATATTCCTGAAAAACCGACCCTGTGATTTGCGAAGTAGTCGAACCATCGGTAATCCCCACGCCGGTCACCTTGGTCTTTTCGATGATTTCTTTTCTTAGCTCAGGGTTATTTCGATAGTAAAATTTAGAAACAGTCTCTGAGAAAAATACCGGCAAGATTTTCTCCCCTTCGTCATTGGTCAGCTGGCGGATGCTGTCTAATACCGAGGTCACTGACTGTACAGATTTACGCTGCATAAAGCCTTCGGAAAGGTTGTCTATGTCAAGCTCAATCTTGGTGTAGTTCTTCGTTTCGTAAGAGATCAATTCTCTCTTATCAAACTCCTTTCGCTTAGCAGATGCCCTTCGAACAATCTCAAAAGCAGGATTTTCTCCTGATTCAAAAACAAAAGTACCCAACTCAAAGGATGTTGGCCTCATTTGGAAATTGATCGTTTGAGAGGGGTCTTTGGAAAGGACTTTACTTTGGGTCACATAGCCGAGGTAACTCACTCTGATACTGTCGGAAATCACCCTGGATTCGATCAGATAGCTTCCATCAAAATCTGTGGTAATCCCAACGGTCGTACCAATTAAAATCACATTGGCAAAGGCAATAGGATCGCCTGTCTCCGCATCTGTTACTTTTCCTTTGATACTGTACTGTCCGTAAGAAGAGAATGAAAAAAGGAATAGAAATCCTATGAGAAAAGATCGAATCATTGATCGATTGGTCGTCTGAAGTATTTGAAAACTGTCGCAAGTTAACTGCATTTTCGCAGGTGGCCTGTTTCTTTATGAAGATTTGAAAACGGGATGAGATTCATAAAAGTTCTCTACAAGGAAAATTGAAATACCCACTCTTATATTTGGAGTAAAATTGAATCAGAAATGACATACGATATTGCGATTGTAGGCGGAGGAATAGTTGGTTTGGCCACGGGTATGAAAATCCTGAAGTCCAGACCAGATCTGAAAATTGCCCTTTTTGAAAAGGAAAGTCAACTTGCCAAACATCAGACTGCAAACAACTCGGGAGTAATTCATTCCGGACTCTATTACAAGCCAGGTTCTTTGAAGGCCACCAACTGTATCAACGGTTACCATGAACTGGTGACATTTTGCAAGGAAGAAAAAATCCCTTTCGAGATCACCGGAAAAGTGGTGGTAGCAACACGTGATGAGCAAAAGCCCCTTCTTGACACCCTCCTCGCCCGCGGTCTGCAAAATGGCCTTACTGGCACCCGCAAAATCACCCTGGAAGAACTGAAAGAATACGAACCCTATTGTGTTGGCGTGGCCGCAATTCACGTTCCTCAAACTGGCATCGTAGATTATTTTCAGGTGGCTTTGGCCTATGGCCGAAAAATCATGCAACAAGGAGGAGCTATTTTTCTTGAGCATAAAGTATTGGAAATAAAGCAAAAAGAAGGAATCAATTTCATTGAAACTTCTAAGGGTGAATTTAAAGCCAAACTTGTCGTTAACTGTGCCGGGTTGTACTCAGACAAGGTAGCCCGAATGAATGATGAAGCCATTGACGATATAAAAATCATTCCATTCCGTGGGGAATATTACAAGCTCAAAAAGGATCGAGAATACTTAGTCAAAAACCTAATTTACCCTGTACCTGACCCAAATTTCCCATTCTTAGGGGTTCATTTTACCCGTATGAAAAAGGGGGGTGTGGAAGCGGGTCCAAATGCAGTGTTGGCCTTTCGAAGAGAAGGTTATAAAAAGTCAGAGATCAATCTCATCGAATTTGCAGAAACATTAGCTTGGCCAGGTTTCCAGAAAGTAGCCGGTAAATACTGGAAAACAGGCTTGGGCGAGCTTTATCGTTCGTTTTCAAAAGCAGCCTTTACCAAAGCTCTACAAGAATTAATTCCTGAAATTCAAGAATCAGACTTGGTTGAAGGTGGCGCTGGTGTGCGTGCGCAAGCCTGTGACCGTACTGGAGGATTGCTAGATGACTTTGCCATTCGAGAATCTGCATTTGCCATCAATGTGCTTAATGCCCCTTCGCCAGCGGCTACAAGTTCTCTTTCAATAGGTGGTACAGTGGCGGAAATGGCGCTGAAAAGGTTTTAAAGTAGAGGGAAAAGGGAGGCGCTAGCTTCCCTTTTTTTATGAATTCAAAAATTCAAAAAATCGATTCTCTGCCCAGGTAAATTCCTGATTGGCAAGCGTAAATCCGGTATGCCCTCCCCGTTTAGGCAACTCAAGAAATATTTCTGACTTAGATTCAGCCAAGTTGACAGGGTAGCACTTTTCACCTAAAAGCGGATCGTTCAGCGCATTAATGATAAGAGTAGGAATCGCAATATTAGGCATCCAATTATCCGCACTTACTTGCTGATAGAAGTCTTGCGCATCTTTGAAACCATGGAGTTTTGCAGTGAAAAAAGTATCAAACTCGTCAAAGGTCTTCACGCGCTGAAGCAGTTCTTTGTCAATAAGCTCTGGGAATTGTTCGGCTTTTCTAGCCATTTTTTGTTTGAGTTTTCCAAGAAATCGGTTTTTGTAGAAAGCATTTGACTTCCATTTAAGCGTCTCCGCACTGGAGGGCAAATTACAGGGCGTAGAGTAAACAGCAGCTTTGGTGATTTTCGGAGACAAATCCCCTCCTTTTTCTCCCTAATACTTTAAAGTCTGTGCTCCTCCCATGCTTATTCCGGCCAAGGCCAACTGTTTATAGTCTTTGCTAATTAAGACATGATTGACTACCGTATCCAGATCATAACTGGCACCATGATGGTAGAGCACGGGACGGAGGTTCATCTCACCACCACAAGTGCGATTGTTCCAAACCAACACATCCCAATTTTTTTGATTGAATAATTTCACCAAAGCTTTGGCATAATGCCGATTGGAATCCCCTTCTAAACCATGGGAAATGATCAATAACTTGCTTGATCCCACCTCAGACCAATCCAAATTCAAAAAGTCTTCATCTGGAGTAGTAATTTTCTCTCGAGTGTAATTGACTCCCTCAATTTTCCTCCAAAGGCTAGGAATAATAGTTTCTAAATGACCATTAAAAAGGTAAAAGGGTGGTTTGGAATACGAAGAAGAAAGAATGGGCATCGGGATTCAAAAGAAAAAGACCCAAATCTTCACCTGGGTCTACTTTGACATTGAGAAATTCTAACTTAAAACTGCTGAGTTGAGGAGTAAAATACCTTTACTTTACCAATACTTCAACTTCTTTGATTGCTTGATCTACGTGCTCTATAAAATCGGTAAGGTGAGAGTAAAACTGATCATCAAAACCTGTTGATTCCAATAGTTCTTTACCTTCTTGAAGATTATGTGTCAATAATTCAAAATCAAACATAGACAAAGTAGGCTTTAGCTTATGTCTAATCTGTTGAATCTTGTGCATGTCTTTTTCCTGACTTCCTTCAGTATAGACCTTTTTGAGCTCAACCAGTCCTCTGAAGATCGCTTGAGTGAGTTCTAGTCTAAACTCCTCGTCCCCATCCGACATTTCTTCTATTCGTTGATTCAGTTCCGGGTAATAACTTGTCATAGTAGTGTAAGTTTTACTGAAGTACCAGCAATGTAGCCAGTCGTCCAAGCTGCCTGAAAGTTAAAACCACCTGTGATACCATCCAAATTCAATACTTCACCTGCAAAGTAAAGATTGGGATAAAATTTACTTTGCATGGTCTCAGGATCCACTTCGTCAAGTGGAATGCCACCAGCAGTGACAAATTCTTCTTTAAAGGTGGTTTTTCCCTTTACGTCCAAAATATAGCAAAAAAGGTTCTGTACGAGTCGATTTAGATGTTTTTTTGAAACATTGCCAAAAATCAGATCGGCTTCAAGCCCCGCTTTTTCGCAAAAATGCTCCCAAAGTCGAACAGGCAGCCCAAATAGTGGATGAGAATAAACCTTTCGCTGTGGGTGTGCTTTGGAGTAAGCCGTCAAATGGTCGAGATATTCTTGTTCACCAAAAGATGAATTCCAATTAATAATTGCTTTGGCTTGGTATTTCTGATCATGCATCCATTGAGCACCAAAAGCAGATAACTTGAGCACCGCAGGACCACTCACTCCCCAATGGGTGATCAAGACCGGACCACGATAGCTCAACTTCGTACTTTCAAGTTTTACCGTCGCATCCGTAACGGAAACTCCCATTAGCTCTCTGATTTTCTCCCCCGGAGTATTGAAAGTAAAAAGGGAAGGAATAGGATCTAAAATGTTATGATTAAGATTTTTAAGAAACTGGTAAGAAGTTAAAGAAGGATGCCCGCCAGTCGCAATAATCACTTTTGAGAAAAGCATTGGACCTTTTGAAGTGATCAGGTTGAGCCCCTTTTCACTGGGCAAAATCTCTTCTACTCCGGTTGATAAAACCACTTTGATCCGAAGCTTCTCCACCTCTTTTTGCAAAGAATCGATTATTGTCTGAGAATCGTCCGATACTGGAAAAACTCGACCATCATCCTCGATTTTCAGTTTCACTCCTCGTGACTGAAACCAATCAAAGGTGTCAGGGATAGAAAAATGGCGAAATGCCTTTTTCAAAAACTTCTCACCCCTTGGGTAGTTTTTTACCAACTTAGAGATCTCCATAGGTTGATGAGTGACATTGCAACGCCCACCACCGGAGATCTTTACCTTGGACAAAACTTTAGGAGACTTTTCCAAAATCGTCACCTCTATTCCCGGACCGCTGGCATGAATAGCAGCGAAATAACCAGCTGCTCCTCCCCCTATTACTGCAATTTTCAAATTATCTTAATCTATTGATTTCCTAATAATTATGATCACCTTCTTTTACCAGAAAAAGAACCTAATATTCCCCTTGCTAGCTCTCTAAACAATGTTCTTCCGATTTGTCTTACCATAGTGTTTTTGCTTAACTCTTCCAAAAGAGATTCGTCTTCTTTCGTTCGGGAGCTCGTCCTAGGCTGGGTGTTTGGTGGCAGACTTTTTTCCTGTTCGGCTTGAATGGTCCCCATTTTCCGCTCTAGTAGTTCATAGGCACTTTCCCGATCGATGTCCACATTATACTTTTTGACCAGATCAGATCCTGCAACCAATCCAAGGATCTCCAAGTCAGATAAAATATCCATCCTTGTAATTGGCGCCCTAACAAGTGTATGTGCCAAAGGTGTAGGAATCCCCTTTTCATTGAGTGCCGTCACCAAGGCTTCCCCAATCCCCATAGAGGTCAGGACTTCGGCAGTATTGTAAAACGGGGAATCAGGGTAGTTTTCAGCAGTTTTTGTAATTGCTTTTCTGTCTTTGGCTGTAAATGCTCGCAAAGCATGCTGAACCTTCAAGCCGAGTTGACCGAGAATACTGTCTGGTACATCTGCGGGAGTTTGGGTACAGAAAAATACGCCTACCCCTTTGGATCTGATCAGCTTAATGATTGCCTCGATTTTCTCCAAAAGGTCCTTAGAAGCAGTAGAAAAGACCAAGTGGGCTTCATCTATGAATAAGCAAAGCTTGGGTTGATCCGAATCACCCTGTTCGGGGAATGTCTCATAGATCTCCGAGAGCATACTGAGCATAAATGTGGAAAACAGCTTGGGCTTACTTTGGATGTCGGTCAATCGAATAATAGAAATGACTCCTTTTCCATCTTTTGTGCACACCAAATCTTCCACCTCAAAAGAAGGCTCACCAAAGAATCGCTCTGCTCCCTGCTGCTCCAACTCGATGATTTTCCGCATGATGGTATTCACAGAGGCAGCCGAAACTTGGCCAAATTCCTTTTCTATGGCTGCTTTTCCTTCGTTGGTGATGTATTGAAGGACTCGTTTAAAGTCCTTCAGATCGACTAGTGGCAAGTGGTGCAGATCACAATACCTGAAAATCAAAGCCACTACCCCTCTTTGAGTATCATTCAGTTCCAAAATCTGTGAAATAAGCACAGGTCCAAACTCTGAAACCGTGGCTTTCAACTGAACTCCTTTTTCATTGGAAATGGACATCAGCTCCACAGGCAACCCTTGTGGCTGGAAATCCACACCGATCGTTGCAGATCGTTTTAGAATAAACTCATTGGTTACTCCAGGAGTGGCAAGTCCTGACAGATCACCTTTTAAATCCATCAATACCGAAGGAACTCCCTTCAAAGAAAGTTGCTCAGCAATCACTTGAAGCGTTTTGGTTTTCCCCGTTCCAGTCGCACCGGCAATTAACCCATGACGGTTGAGGGTTTTCAGGGGAATTTTCACCTGAGCACCTTCTACAGGAGACCCATCAAGGATTCCCGCACCGAGTACGATGTAGTCTTTTTTAAATTGTTGCCCTTCAGCGAGATGGGTTTTAAACTGATCTGATATATTCATTTTGGAAAAAATTTGAACCCAAACTACACAAAATCTGCGACCCAACTCAAGCTATCTCATAGCTTAACTTTAGGGAAACTTACTCAATTCAATATTTGACGGCCTTCATTTCAAACTATCATTGCTCATGGAAAAGTCTAAAATATGTGCAAACCACAATATTTAACTTGAAGGAAAGAAATCTAGTGACGTAATTGCCTTCAGATAACCCAAATGCAGTGAAAAAAGGATTCTTACTTCTATTTCTCTTTTCTTTAGTACTCGTTCCCTCCATTTCCACTTTCTCACAGGTAAACCTCGGACAAACCGATCGCTGGATGAAAGGCGCTTTGGCCGCTATGGAACGAAAAGATTACCAAACTGCAAATTCAATCTTTAGAAATCTGATTGATTCTGGATTACCCCTACCAGATGAAATGCCTTATTATTTTTCAGAAACACTCTTTGAATTGGGGCAATACGACAACAGCTCCAATTTTTTGAATAAATACCTAGAAATTACCGGATTTAAAGGTCAAAACTACCAAGGTGCTTCTGAGCTAAAAGAAAAGCTCAAAGGGCCTCTTGCTAAAATTCAAGCATGCGAACTATGCGACCGGAGAGGTTATAGATTTGGAGCATGTTTTACCTGTGAAGGAAAAAAACAAATTGAACAATCCTGCAATTATTGCAAGTCAAAAGGAATCGTCGGCTGTAGCAGATGTGGTGCATCAGGAATGATCAAGAAAGTGAACGTATTCAACATTGTTGAATTTTTTGAATGTGAACGGTGCTCCGGTAAAGGTCGATTAACCTGTCCGGAATGCTCCGGTTCGGGAAAAGAGGTTTCCGAATGCCGTACTTGTACCGGATCAGGTAAATTGGCTACGGATGCAATTTGTGATCATACTCCCCACGATCATAGCAATGGATCAGTGAAAAAATAAATCCTGCTTTCGCAGGATTCTTATCATTTGCAATATTTCTGAAATGCCTCTGAAGCACCTGGATATTCTAATGCTGATGCCAGTTTGAAATCTTCACAGGCCTGCTTGGTTCTTTCCAAAGCTATCTTTAGAAGACCTCGGTTATAGTAAGCTTGACCAAATTCCTTATCAATTTGGATAGCACTTCCATAAGCTTTTAGCGCATCTTCAGGCATGCCCAATTGATGAAGAGCACGACCTTTCAAAAAAGACGCCATTGCAGGAGCACCCGGGATTTCCTCCGCTTTGGTAGCATACAGCAAGGCGCTTGCATAGCTTTTTTGCTCAAGTTGGATCGTCGCAAGACTTAGTAAAACCTGAAAATTTGTTGGATCTAGATTGATAGCCGTTTCAAAATCTGCTTGAGCTTCAAGAAGGTTCCCCATCTCTTGATAAGCACGTCCACGGTTGTAAATCGTATTCACATCAGAAGGCTTATTCTTTAGATCAGCGGTGTAACTTTCCACTGCCTGCTGATATTCCCCATTTTCAAAATGGCGATCAGCTGGATTTGACTTTTGTTCAGAACATGAAAACAAAGTCCCGGCGATTACCGGGACTAGAATTACTTTTTTAAATAAACTCATGCTAGTTGGTTTAGACTGCTACATTATTTTCTCTAAGCGCATCATTGAGTGAGGTCTTGAGATCTGTAGAAGCCTTACGCTGACCGATGATCAACGCACAAGGAACTTGATATGTCCCTGAAGGGAAAGTTTTAGCAATTGATCCAGGAATCACCACCGAACGAGGCGGTACATATCCTTTGTACTCTACTGGTTCGGAACCCGTAACATCGATGATTTTTGAGCTTGCTGTCAAAGTCACACCAGCTCCGATTACGGCCTCTTTTCCGATTCTGACACCTTCTACAATGATCGCACGGCTTCCAATAAAGGCACCGTCTTCTACAATCACCGGTGCTGCCTGTACAGGCTCTAACACTCCTCCGATACCCACTCCACCACTCAAATGAACGTTTTTGCCGATCTGCGCACATGATCCGACGGTGGCCCAAGTATCAACCATCGTGCCACTGTCCACATAGGCACCAATATTCACATAGCTTGGCATCATCACCACACCACTTGCCAAATAGGCTCCATATCGAGCTACAGCGTGAGGCACTACGCGAACACCCTGCTTGGCATAGTTGGTTTTCAAGGCCATTTTATCATGAAATTCAAAAGGGCCTACCTCTAGGGTCTGCATCTTCTGAATTGGGAAATAAAGGATTACGGCCTTTTTCACCCAATCATTTACCTTCCAATTACCATCTTCGGTTGGCTCAGCCACTCTGATTTGACCCGCGTCCAAATCTGCAATAATGGTCTTTATGGCAATTTCGGTTTCTTTTTCCTTTAGCAATTCCCTGTTTTCCCAGGCGTTCTCAATGATCGTTTTGAGTTCCATTAGTTTTATATAGTTTCGTTTATGAGTCAAAAGCAGTCTCCCACAGTGCAGGTTTTGATTGCCTCTACCTTAAAACCGGTAAGAGATGTGAGGGCATTTGAAAAGCTAGCCCAATCGCTGGGCGAAACAAGTAAATACAGGTTAAACATCATAGGTTTTTCTGAGGAAAAGCCAGCTGATGAAGGTAAATACCGATTTTTTTCTTCTATGAGTCATTTTGATTCTAAGATAGACCGACTTCTAGCCCAAGTCCGATTTATCAAAAGACTGGTTCAACTCCGTCCCAACCTGCTAATCTGCTGCACCTATGAGTACCTCCCTCTTGCAGCCTTGTTTAAGTCAGTTATAGGATACAAACTCGTGTATGATGTTCAGGAAAATTACGCGGTAAACATTGCGCTGAACCCTGAATTGACTACTTGGAAGAAGAAGATGGCTCGAAGCCTCATCCACCTAGCAGAGCGGGTTAATGGAATTGATCTTTACCTATTGGCCGAATCCTGCTATCATCAAGAAATGCCAGAAAAAAGACCTTTCCTACTCCTTGAAAATAAGTATCAGGGTGAAATCAGCCCTGTTTCTAAGGTCAAACTCGATCCTAATCAAGCGCTTCGATTTTGTATCACCGGAACCCTCACTCCGGCCTATGGCACTGTTGAGGGATTGACTTGGTTTCAAAAGTTGCTGTCTGCCTATCCAAATTATCAACTGGTAATTAGTGGGCATTGTCCACTGTTCAGGTATCAAAAGGAAATCGAAGATCTGGCAGAACAAATTCCGCAAATTCAGCTTAAAATCTCCAATCATCCTGTGCCATATCAGCAGATCGAAAAAACGCTGCTTCAGTCAGATGTTGCGATTTTACCTTACCAGTTGCATCCAGCCTTTGTAGACAAACTACCAACCAAACTCTTTGAATGTGCAGCATTGGGGATTCCGGTGCTGATGACTCCCAATTCAAAGTGGGAGGATTTTTACGCTGCTTATCAAGGTGGATTTGCTATTGACTTTACTGGCACTGAGCATGCAGTATCCACTTTTCAACAAGCAATTAGCCAAACTTACTTTTCCACACCGGTGACTGAGGAAGTGCTGTGGAAAAGTCAAAAGCCTGCTTTTCAGCAAGCTATCCAACATCTCCTGTCTTAATCCCTCCATTTTCTCTGGCTGAGCGTGGATAAGTGTGGAAACTTATCGACCTCTACCCCATTTTTTACACTCAAATCCGAATAATGGAAACTCTGTTTTCATAGCATGTACCCCATCTTTCTTTCTTAAAATATATTTGCAATACACTGTTTTTCAATATTTTGATACCAAATGTATCTGTGTCTAAAATTAATTTTAGCCTAATCTAAATCTAAAAACACAGCTATTTTTGGGTTTTCCACACCTGATTTAGCTTAAATGAAAATTATTTTTAGATATATCTAATTTATTTTTTACCTTTGACTCAATATTTTGACCTAGCTATGGAATTGACTACAGCAGAAGAGAATTACCTGAAAGCGATCTATCACCTCTCCGATGGAGGTAAAAAAAGCGTATCCACCAATGACATCGCCGCGGAGATCAACACCAAAGCCGCATCAGTCAGTGACATGCTTAGAAAGCTTGGAGAAAAGGAAGTCATCGAATACCGCAAATACTACGGCCTACAAATCACTGAAACCGGAAAACGCTATGCCCTACAGACTATCAGAAAGCATAGACTTTGGGAGGTGTTTCTCGTTGAAAAATTGAACTTCGCCTGGGATGAAGTCCATGAAGTGGCAGAACAACTCGAGCACATCCAATCTCCACTCCTAATACAGCGCCTTGATGCATACCTAAATTATCCCAAGTTTGACCCGCATGGGGATCCTATTCCAGATGAATTTGGAGATGTGAGATCCAGACCGAGGGTTCAGCTGAATGACATGGAGGTGGATCAAATAGGTCAAATCGTCGCCGTGAAAGACAGTTCTGCAGCCTTTCTCCGCTACCTCGACAAGGTGGGCGCTTACATCGGTGCCCGAATCAAAGTCCTCGACAAAGTGGAATTTGACGGTTCTTTGGAGATCCTAGTGGATCAGAAAAAGACCCTGTTTATGTCCAAAGACGTAGCAAGTAACATCCTCGTACTACAGTCATGAACCGAAGAATTCAACTCCTTTTCTTCTTTTCATTCCTACTCCTTCTTGGAGCCTGCAAACCTGCGACAGACACCCAACGGGAAAAGCCTCTGATCGTAGCTACCACCAGCATACTGGCAGATGGCATTCGCAATCTGGTTGGGGACAAGGCAAAAGTCATAGCCCTGATGCCCGCTGGAGTGGACCCACATTTATATAAGGCGTCTGTTCGTGACCTCGATTTATTGACCAATGCCGACTTGGTTGTCTACCACGGATTGTACTTAGAAGGTAAAATGACTGAGATTTTTGAAAAATTGACCCTCAGCCAATCCTTGATCGATGTTTCCCAAGGTGTTCCCCTAATCGAGCTAATCCGCTCAGGACCAGAGGCACATGCCGTGGATCCACACATTTGGTTTTCTATAGACCTGTGGTCAAAAGCCCTAACCCACGCCAGCCAGGAATTAATCAAATGGAAACCTGAATGGAAGTCAAGCATTGAATCTAATTCAGAAGTCTACTTTCAAAAACTACAAACACTTGAAGAAGAGACCAGAACCAAAGTCAATGAATTAAAGTCAAAAAATCAGGTCTTAGTAACTGCGCATGATGCCTTCGCCTATTTTGGGAAAGCCTATGGACTGGAAGTTTATTCACTTCAAGGACTTTCCACACTCAGCGAACCCGGACTTCGGGATTTGACCGAGTTGATTGAAATTATCCAAGAGCATCAGGTCAAAGCCATCTTTGCGGAACAGACCATTTCTCCCAAAGCTCTCAAAGCCGTCGCCAATGGAGCTGCAGAAAAAAATCAATCCGTCAAACTTGCCGGGCCTCTTTTTACTGATAGTCTAGATGCGCCGAATACTCCCGCAGGTACTTACCTCGGCATGTTTCAGACCAATCTCAACCTTATCTACCAAAACCTCTTGCCATGATCACCCAAGTAGAAAATCCTGTTTTGGAAATCCATGACCTCACCGTCAGCTACGATCAGAATCCGGTACTTTGGAATGTGGACCTCAGCCTTCCCTCCGGAAAATTGGTGGGAATCCTCGGACCAAACGGAGCGGGTAAATCCACGCTGATCAAAGCCATCATGGGCTTGATTGCGCCCACTTCAGGCTATGTTCGGATTTTTGACAAGCCACTCAATGATGTGCGGGCGAGAATCAGCTACGTTCCCCAACGGGAATCGGTGGATTGGAATTTCCCTGCATCAGTCTTGGATGTGGTCTTGATGGGAACCTATGGGAAACTTGGGCTTTTCCGCAGGCCCGGAAAAAAAGAAAAAGACCTCGCCATGCAATGCCTCGAGCAAGTAGGCATGACGGGATTTATCCAACGGCAGATTTCTGAATTGTCCGGGGGACAGCAGCAGCGGGTGTTTATTGCTAGAGCCTTGGCACAGCAGGCGGATTTGTACCTAATGGACGAACCTTTCGCAGGTGTCGACATGGCTACCGAAACCGCCATTTTTCAATTGCTGAAGGAGATGGCCGATGCGGGCAAGACGGTCTTGGTGGTGCATCATGACATTCACTCGGCGATGAACTTCTTCGATTGGGTGATTATGCTAAACCTGCACCTCGTGGCCTCCGGGCCAAAAGAGTCCGTGATGACGGAAGATTTGCTGCGCAAAACCTACGGAGGCAAACTCAACCTTCTCACCAAAGTCACTGACCTCATCCGAAACAAAGACTTTAACCCGCTCAAATAGCCGTTATGGAAGACTTTGTCTATTTCTTCACCTTTCAGGATCCCTCCATCACTTGGGTGGTGTTGGGTATCACCCTGTTGGGAATCGGTTCGGCCTACGTGGGCACTTTTTCTTTTTTGGATAAAAAAGCCCTCTTGGGTGACGCCATTTCTCATGCCGTGTTGCCGGGCATCTGTCTCGGATTTATGTTAGCCGGAGAAAAAAATCCCGTTTACATCGTTACAGGCGCATTTTTATCGGGAGGATTAGCCACGTTTTTGAGTTCATGGTTGAAGAAAAACACCAAACTCAGCGAGGACGCCATCATTGCCACGATTCTTTCGGTCTTTTTCGGATTCGGAATTGTACTCTTGACCGGCCTTCAAAAGTCCGGCAATCCGGAGATCGCCGGCTTAAACTCCTTCATCTTTGGCAATGCCATCGGTATTTCTGAGACGGACCTGATGATTTACGGAGGACTCTCGCTGACGATTATCGTGGTGCTTACCCTGTTACTGAAAGAATTTCGCCTGATGGTCTTTGATCCGAACTATGGAAAAGCAATCGGTTTTCCCATGGACGCGATCCGATTTTTATTCAATGTACTGATGATCCTTGCTGTCGTGATCGGAATCCAGGCAATTGGCGTGGTCTTGATGGCCGCCTTGTTGATTACCCCTGGAGCAGCGGCGAGATTTTGGACCGACCGATTAAATCCGCTCTTGATCCTAGCAGCATCCTTTTCGATTCTCTCCGGAATCTTGGGTACTTACATTTCCTTTGTGCTGCCGCAAATGCCTACCGGTCCTTGGGTCGTAGTTTTTCTTTCCCTTATCGCCTTGCTGTCCTTTATGTTTTCTCCGAAAAGCGGGATCGTGTTCAGGTATTTTTCCAGAAGAAACTACCTCCGAAAAACCCATCGTGACCACCTCATGAAGGCACTTTACAAAGCCAAGGAAGAAAACAAAAATGGGCTCACCATAGAAGAAATCTATGGGCTCTACCACTACCAAAAAGCTGAAATTGATCAATCAATCAAAGAGTTAAATAAAGATG
>CALRRX020000003.1:0-21792 GCA_943370675.1 Reyranella massiliensis 521
TTGGACAAAGTGATATGGTCGATGACATTGTCTTGCGTAATAAAGGATCGCAATCCTGCCTCGCTCAACGAAACAGTGACTCCGTCAAAGTCCTCATCGGAAGTAAATACCTCATAAGTCGATGGGCCACCTCCGATGGATTGGTCTAAATCGTCATTGTAATCACCCAGCAGGATGATGTTTTCATCAGCATAATAAGCGTCCAAGCTGTCTTTTAGAGCTTGATTGTCAAACCTTCTTCTGCTCAAATCTTCAGCACTTGAACCGGATTTTGCGTGGATGTTGATAAAGTTGATTTTTTCCTTCACGCCATTGATATCCGCAATCGCCGTCACCATCCAAGGCAATCTTCCACTTGACCAGAAGGAAGAAGCCGTACCTGTTGGGTAGCTATCCAACACGGTGGTTGCGCCCAATCTCGCTTCATCATATACTTGCTCAAAGAGAACTTTGGTATCAATCACCTCTACTACGGCAGTGTTGTAGATCAAGCAAAGCTTCTGTGGTGGGAAAGTAGGATCTGGCGCTTCAAATGATCTGGAAAACCGATCTGAGCAAATTACTGCATACCCAGGCAACTGCGCGACTACGTTTGCAAGCAAAGTTTCGTCACTGATCTCCTGAACCGCAATCACATCAGGTAGGGTAGCTTGGAATACTTTCAGCGCATTGGCTGCTTGGAGTGTGACATTCGAAGGACCGAAATTGGTGATCGTAGAACCGAAAAATTCCATGTTCCAAGTCATCACATCCAAAGTTTGACTAGTCGGTACATCCGAACCGGCAGCGACATAAGGATTGGTGCCAGGTAAGTCTGCAATAAATCGAGGGAAGAGCTGCAAAGTACCTCTGAAGCTTCCCAAAACGCCTGTGATTGTCTCCGCGCCGGCAGGAATTACCCTACCTACCAGACTTGTGACTTGCGCATCTATTCTTAGCTGAAGCGTTCCCGTTCCATCAGTGATCACATAGTTGCTTTCAGGGAAAAGCAATCCCTTTGGCACCGCAAAAGATGCTGCGGAAATCTGAACCAATTGGCCTTCCATGGATGGCGTAATCTGCGCTAGGGTTACCACACGGGGATTGACCACATTTCCTGAGCTTTTCAACACGACTTTGGTCACATTGACCAATTGGATTTGCTGATTAAAGGCACCAATGGAACCTAGGATTTCCAATTCATCCCCGATTTGATAGACATCAAGTCCATGGACCTGCGTGTCAAAAACAGGAATTCCACCTGTCGCATCTTGGATAAAGGCTGGACCACCCAATTCATCCTGAGCAGTCAGTACTCCTTTGATCAGTACTTCTGTGCCTTGAGCTTTGGTTCTGGCAGAGGCTATGGAGATCAACACTGGATCAGGATTGACGACAACGCCACCGAAGCTTTGACCGGTATTGATTTGGTTGTAGGTAGAAGTGATCGTTCCGGACCAAGTGAACTCTTCGTAAGCTGACCCTGTGCCCTGAAGTTGAAGTGAGGTGCCGACAGCGGCAGTAGAGGCTTGAGAGACTCCCACATCGGTACTTGTCAAGCCATTCGCAGGACCTCCCGCAGCCACGAAGCTTCCTTCATAACTTAAAAACTGGATCACTTCATTTTCTGGATTGACCAAGGCAAAACCATCTGGGGCTCCATTTTGCAAACCTGGAATGGAGAAAAATAAGGTGCCAAATCCATTGTCTTGGTTGGTCAATATACCGGAAAGGTTGATTGTGCTGTACACGGCCCCACCTGCTCCATTGTAAAGGACCAGCGTATATCCCGTTAAATCCAATCCGGCTGTTCCAGCTACTTCGATACCTTCGTTGACATCAGTGCCAGCGTTGTCGTAGTGGAATTCGTTGATAAACAGCACCGGATCGCCTGCCAAAGTTTGACCTGTGTTAGCTGCACCGAATGTACTTGTAGCTGGGGATTGCCAGGTGAAATCCGTGTATTCTTTACCAGTTCCACTGAGTTGGAGAGAAAGTCCGATTGCTTCACTGCCAGTCTCCAAAACCCCGATGGAGGTACTGGTCAATCCATTGGCTGGACCGCCCACCGCTACAAAAGTGCCTTCGTAGCTTAGGAATTGCACCACGGTTCCATTGTTCACTAGAGCTATTCCATCAGGAGCTCCGTTTTGGATGCCATTGGTAGGGTAGGTTTGCGTGACAAAACCAAAACCGTTTCCAGCATTGGGGATCGTACCGCTAAGGTTTTTGGTGTCATAGACTGCGCCACCTGATCCATTGTATAAAACAATAGACCAGCCGGTCAGGTCTGTGCCTGCAGGACCGGCAATCTCGATGGCTTCGCCGGTGTCTGTGCCGGTATTGTCGTAGTGGATTTCATTGATGAAAACCTGCTGAGCGGGTGACGAAAAACTCCATAAAACCAGGAGCAAGCCACCCAAAAAGGGTAAAGATTTTATCATAAAGTAAGGGTTAAATTAAAGCTGAAAGTTGACTGATTTTGAGAATTGGTTTGGGGATGTTAAGGTTACTTGTTTGTTACTTTTTGGTTAGGGAAAATCAGCTAGGATCCGGATGTAGTAGGGGACTACTCCGAGACCGACAGTTCTACAACCCGTGAAGTAGGATTGGGTTCCGAAATAAAAAGAATTTTTATGATAATAAAGTGAGTTTTTTATGGGCAATGGATACCATTTGTGAATGGCTTAGCTGAAAATTTTCAAGCCGAAAGCTTGATACATTGTAAATGCAAACCATTGGGCTGGGACATAAGATCAACTTGGCCACCGCGACGATTTCTAGATAAAAATGGGGCAAAAAAAAGCGAGGCCAACTGGTCTCGCTTTTTTTTTGAATCCAACTTTTTGAAAAAGATCAATCTGGGATGTACTTCACCTTTCCATTTTCCCGCACGGCACGAAGGCATTGCCGACGACCGCCTGCCGGATTGTAAGAGACGTGCACCCACTGGTCAAATTCCTGGATCAGCTGGTCAAAGGGCAGGTCGGAGTTTTTGATTTTCTGGTAAAGCTGCTCGATGGTCAAGTGTCCTGCCTCGATATCTACCGCCTGGCCGGTCAGGTGCTGACTGGATGGCGAGCCACCCACGGACTGATTCACCTTGGGACTTCGGTAGCCGCTATTGACGAAAATCGCCCTGCCAAGCCTTTCCCGCAGGGGCTGGAGTACATGCTCACAAAGGAGGCGGAGGTTGTCAATGACGGCCGGACTTGGGTTAAACTGCTCGTCAAAACCCAATCGGGTGGCCGTTTGACTGCGAAGGAGTTCCCTGAGCGGGAAGTTTTTGGTAAGCTGCATAGCTGTGAATGAAAAGTGTGAAACAAAAGAATCTAATGCACTTAAAATCAATGCTGAATAAAGGTAGGGGGAAAAAAGGTGAAAAGCTGAAGTGAAAAGGTGAGGATTTTCATTAAAAGAAGATGAAAGCGTAGATTAAAGATTACGTTTAAATTGATGACCTCGAATTGGAAAAAAGATCCCAATCCAATCTATTTCACATTAAATGGAACTTAGTGGTCAAATAAATAAGTCCAAGGAAAAGCTTAAGAGGTATTTTCAGGTGTTGAAAAATTGCCAATTTCAAGAAGTAAAACGCTAGGCTAGAATTTTTATATTCTTTCTTTTACCCCTTTCCATTAATTTTAAATAATGAATAGTCAAATCATCTACCTCGACAATAACGCGACTACACCGATAGACCCAAGAGTGATCGAGAAAATGATGCCATTTTTAACTCACAATTATGCCAATGCCGCTTCCACCCACAAATTTGGCGTTTCGGCAAACGAAGCAGTCAAAAAAGCTAGGAAGCAAGTAGCCGATTTGATTGGGGCGGACACAAATGAAATCATTTTTACCAGTGGAGCGACAGAAGCAATCAATCTAGCCATTAAGGGAGTCGCAGAAGCTTATTCCCAAAAGGGAAAACATATCGTGACCGTATCAACAGAGCATTCTGCAGTTTTGGATACCTGTCGATATCTAGAGACCAAGGGATTTGAGGTAACTTATCTTCCAGTTCAAACGGACGGATTGCTTGACTTGAAAGTGGTAAATCAAGCGATTCGGAATGATACAATTTTGGTTTCCGTGATGCATGTCAACAATGAAACTGGAGTAATCCAACCAATCTCAGAAATCTCAGAAATTGCTCATGCAAAAGGAGCAATTTTTATGAGTGACTGCACTCAATCTGTTGGGAAGATACCAGTCAAGGTTGATGAGCTTGGAATTGATTTGCTGTGCTTCTCCGCCCATAAGATCTATGGTCCAAAAGGGGTAGGAGCACTGTATATTCGCCAAAGAAATAACCGAATCAAAATACCTGCCTTGCTTCATGGAGGTGGGCATGAGAGAGGAATGCGTAGTGGAACCTTAAATGTTCCTGGCATCATAGGACTCGGAAAAGCCTGTGAACTGGCTCAGGAGGAAATGGCAGAAAACGAAGCCAAAATCCGAGAAATGCGAGATTACTTAGAATCCGAACTGCTAAAAATCGAAGGGACTTGGATTAATGGAAATCGTGAAAAGCGACTTTACAATGTGACAAATATTGGTTTTAAGGGCTTGGATGGAGAATTTTTCGTGAATTCAAATAAAATTCTAATTGTTTCAAATGGGTCAGCCTGTACCTCTTCTCTTGTTGAACCATCATACGTTCTAAGTAACATGGATCTCTCACAGGAAAATGCTTTTTCATCAATTCGAATTTCTATAGGGAAATTCAATAATCACTTAGAATTAAAAAAAGCAGTTACGGATCATTTTATTTGCATTTTTTCGAATTAAGGCTTTAATTAAAACCATCAAGTTTTTAAAGCCTAATTTTTATGCTCAAAGACGTCAGTTGGCCTGAGGATAGGTCATATAGGTCTAATAGTGAAGACGAGCCGTTCCAGTTTTACTTGGATGGTTTAAGTAATAGTAGTCGATTGGATTTACTTTTAGGATATTTCAGTTCTGCAGCTATCAATGTACTGGCTATTGGATTTGCTCATTTCTTGTCTCGAGGCGGTACTCTAAGAATGGTGATTAATAACATTCTTTCAGCCGAAGATAAAATTGCATTGAACCTAGCCTCAGATAAGGAAAAAGTCGAATTTAATCACCTAGACTTAACCGATATCAAAAAGCTAAAGGAAACACTTAGTGATTATAACAAGCACTTTTTCGAATGTCTCGCATGGCTTATTGCAAATAATCGGATTCAAATCGTAGTAATAAAGCCAAAAGAAAAAAACGGAATCTCGCATTTTAAATCAGGTATGTTTCATGACGGTACTGATTACGTGGGATTTAAGGCATCATGCAATTTTACTGCCTTTGGACTCTTGGAAAATTTGGAGGAACTGGATGCTTTCCTTGGGTGGGAAAATAGCAGATCCAGTAAAATGATAAACAGGAACCTGAAAGTCTTTGAAAATTACTTCGACAAAGTAGATCAGAATGTGGAATATCTAGATAGTTCTGAAATAACAATAGTTATCAAATCGGAATTTTCAGGAAAAACCGAACAAGAACTCCTAACCCAAGAATCAGAATTACTTGAGAAAAAATTAAAAATTCTTGAAAACAGAAAGCTTAGAAAAAAAATCGAGCTTTTGGTAAAGGAGATCGAAACAATTGCAAGAGAACCAAGATTCCCATATTCCTCTGGACCTAGGGAATATCAGAAAGAAGCCTATAAAAACTGGGTAAATAATAGTTATCAAGGGATTTTTGCCATGGCAACAGGGACTGGTAAAACAATAACCTCTCTCAATTGCCTACTAGATGAATCTCGAGGAAAAAATTACAATGCTATTATTTTGGTGCCTACCATTACCCTTGTCAACCAGTGGGAAGAAGAAGCCAAGAGTTTCAATTTTCAAGGAATCATAAAAGTTTCCTCAAAAGAAAACTGGGAAAGCAGACTAGCAACGACTCTATCAACTTCGAGAAGAATTCCAAAGTCCTTTATTGTAATAACCACTTATGCTTCTTTTGTAAAAGACAAATTTTTCAAGCATTTATCCAGTTTCCCCAAAGACACTCTTCTAATTGCTGATGAAGCACATAATATTGGGTCTAAAAGTATTTTAGAAAAACTTCCTCTAATTCCTTTTCAAAAAAGAATAGGGCTTTCAGCTACTCCAAAGCGGATCTATGATGTAGAAGGAAGTATTTCAATGGAACGCTTTTTTAATGATTCCGAGCCTTACTCCTACAGCTTTGGTATGGAGAGAGCCATAAATGAAGGGATACTTTGCAAGTATTATTATTACCCACATATAGTTGAATTAACAAGCGAAGAACTCTCGGAGTACATAGAAATATCAAAAAAGCTGGCTAAGTTCTTTAACAAAGGATCAGAATCCTTGGAAAAAAATGACATAGTAGAGAAGCTTCTACTTAAAAGAAAGAGGATTATTCACAAGGCAGAGAATAAGCTACTTCAAACCACTTCGATCCTTCAAGAAAGATTCCGAAAAGAAGGTAATCTTAATTATACTTTCATTTATGTTCCTGAAGGCTATACCGAAGAGGAATTGGAAGAAGAAGAAGAATTGGAGGGCGAAAGCATTAAAATCATTAATCAATACACTAGAGAAATAGGCAAAATTGATAAATCAATATTTGTCAATCAGTTTACAAGTGGAATGCCTGATCGAAACAGTATTCTCAATCAATTCAAAGAAGGCAAAATCCAAGTAATAGCATCAATGAAATGTTTGGACGAGGGGGTAGATATACCCAGAGCGGAACACGCAATCTTCTGCTCAAGTACCGGAAATCCGAGACAGTTCATTCAAAGAAGAGGAAGGATTTTACGTCGTCATCCGGATAAAACTCTTGCCACAATTCATGATTTGGTGGTAATTCCTCCAGTTAAATCTTTTAATAAAAGTTCTGAAACATTCAATCTAGAAAAGTCACTGGTTGCAAAAGAACTTGAAAGAGTCATGTATTTCGCTTCTCTTTCCATTAATCCACATGAAACGGAGGATGTTTTTCAAGAGGTATGCGAAAATTATGATTTAAATATCTACACCATACATAACAATCTGCAAACACAATGAACAGCGAAGAAATCTTAAGAGCATTTCTGACCGATGATTTGATCATCGAAAAAGGATATCTGAAAAAGGAGGAAGCAGAAAATTATAAATGGTTTTCTCATTCCAACAAAAAATTGATTGAAGTAATCAAGATGGCTATTGAGGGGGAGACTTCCTCAGAAAGTCCCAACATTACCGAAAAGAAAATCAACAGACTTTTAAATCAGCAATAAATGCTACTAACAAGCATTGAACTAAATAATTTTATGTGCTACTCTGGCACAGGAAATCGATTTGATTTTACCGTAGGAATCAATGTAATCATTGGTGATAATGGCTATGGCAAGTCAAAACTTTATGATGGGTTTTACTGGGTCATGTTTGATCATTGCTTTGACACTTCTACAAAAAAGTTCAGCCCTACCAGTAAACTAAAAAAATCCATCATTTCCGATAAAGCAATCTCTGAAATAGAAGATGGTAAAGTAACCGCTTCGGTAATTCTAACCTTTCACAATCCTGAAAAAGACAATGTATACATTCTGGAAAGACGATATAGTATTAGAAAGGATGGCGATAAAATTATAGAAGAGGACAAAAGTGAAGAAATAATTAGCCAAAAGGATCTTTCGTACATGAATGCAAAAATTGTTGGAGACCCCAACGAAATTGAGCGGATAAAAAAGTACATACTCCCGGACAATGTTAAGCCATATATGTGGTTTCAAGGCGAACAGGTGGAATCAATTATTGACTTCAATAAATCTGAAACGCTCACAGATGCTATAAATGTTCTTTCTAACATTTCTAGGTTTGACAATATCATCGAGATAGCAGATGCGCTAGAAATTTCCTCCGAGAAGGAATATGACAAAAAACTAAGAGATCTCAGTAAGGACACCACTAAAAGTGAGCAGCTTTCTCTTGAAAAAGAAAAGCTCGAAAAGAAAATCAAAGCTTTGGAAACGGAAGAAATGCAACTGAGAGACTCTTCCTCAACTGCAGAAGAAAAGGCTGAGTCCAAATTAAATAAGCTTGAGGAGGCACAAACAATCAGAAGAATAGATCAAAGGAGAAAGGATCTAGAAAAGAATCTTAGCGAAATACAAGCAGAATTCGATAGAGAGCAAATTAATCTTCACAAGAAGCTTTTTACGAATAGATGGGTTTTGAAAGGTACTGAAGCACTTTTCAGTGAATTCAATGAAAAGTTTGATAAATACAATCAGACAAAGCTTCAAAGAAAAATTTTTATGAAGGCAAAGCTAGAGGCAGCAAATGAACTCCAGGCTAAACTTCAAACAAGACTTCCGATAGATGTTCCTGAGCCAATTCATATCAATAGAATGCTCAAAGAAGAAAGATGCTTGGTTTGTGATCGTGATGCACCTGAAGGATCTGAAGCTTGGTTCAAAATCAAAGAATTACTAAATGAGGACACGGTAGATAGTTCAAAACTAAAGGAAGAACTTAAACCAAATCATGATTTTGAGTCTGACTTTAAAAAGCTTTACCAAAATGGATTGGGACTCGGGCATATCATTAAAAACATCGATGGAGATATAAATAATACCTTCTTAAGAAAAGAGGAAATTGAGATTAAAAGAAAATCCATTCGTGAAGAATACGAAAAAATAGATAGAGAGCTTAAATCACTTACTGCTCAATCAGCTATGTCTTCAACAGAAGCAGCAAATTTGTTAAATGAGTATACCGCATTTAATGAGCAAGTTAAGCGATTCGGAACGCAGATAGCCAATCAGGCACACCTCATTAATACTAAAAGAAAAGACCTTGATCTAATTAACAAAGAACTTTCCTCTTTAGTAGTTGGAGAAATTCCTAAATACTTAGAAGAAAAGCGAAACGTTCTCCATGAATTCTATCAGGTAGCTCACTCGACAAGAAAACGAGTATTTCAAAAACTCGTCAAAATGCTAGAGGAAGAAGCCAACCGACATTACCAAAACATGATTCAAGGTAACCTTTCAGCCAGGGGAATAATCAAGCTGAAAGAGCTATCCAATGGAAAAAATTACATGCCGGAGTTAGTGGATGAAAATGGCAATATCCTTCATCAGCTAAATACTGGGAATATTATCCTAATCAAGCTGGCTACAATTATGGCAATTATCTCCGCTAGAAAAGCTTCAAGAGATACAGACCTTTATACCCTAATTACTGATGCTCCAATGTCCGTTTTTGGTGACGACTATACCCTTGGGTTCTGTAAAACAGTTAGCCAAGTTTACAAGCAGAGTATTATTATGAGTAAAGAATTTTACCGAAATGAAACCCTCCGAAAGGAACTTTTGACAAACGTGGAAATCCGTTTAGGAAAAGTCTACATGATTACTCCGTCAATTCCTGAAACGGATAGAACCAACAGAAAGAGCTTAGCCACAAACATCAAAGCATTGAACTGAAATGGAATTTTTAAAGCGAATAAAAGACCGGTCACCAGAATACGATAAGAAGTACTACGACATGATCTTGGAGTTCACCATCGAACAGGGTGGAACCATGGGCACTAGTACGGAAGCAGATAGATGGAAACAGGGTAAGTACTTTTCTACCCGATATGAAATATTTATGTATGCAGCACTTTTAGGGCTAAAAAAAGACTATAGGCTTCCAATAGCCAAAGGAACCGACAAACAAAGCTTCATCGAAATGCGATCTTGGCAGCCCCAGGAGATTACAGAGTATATCATAATGGGGGTCTTAGCCAAATCAAACCTTGATTTTAATGAACTCGAAGATCTAGAAGAAAGCAAGGTGGAATCAAAAATTACAGAACTCAGATCTCTTCTTGAAGAATTCGCTAATGGAGGTTTTGATTTGATCCGAGCTAAAAAGGAGGAAGATCCTAGATTCTTTATCGATAATGAAAATTGTTTTTTGGATATGTTGGATTGAAAAATAAACGGTATGAGAGTAGACGCTTTTTTAACAAGTTTTGAGGAAAATAAATTATTTGAAGTAATATATTATCATAACCCCTCTAGATGGACCAATATTGATTTTAGCCATATTAATATTAATGAAACTGAATGGTCCCAGGAGATGAAGTTTTTAGCCCCTAATGGTTTAGATATTTCTGATGAGGTAAAAAGACTTCCTACTGATAAAGGAGGAATATATGTGTTTTTTATCAAAGGAATAATACTTCCATATTTTGAAACATACCTAGCTTATATAGGAAGGGCTCAATTTACAAGTTCACACAATTTAAGAATTAGATGCCATAAATATTACTATGAATTTTTTGATGAGGATACCAGGCCAAAAATTTTTAGAATGATAAAAAAATGGGGAGATAAATTGTATTTAAGATATTACCCATCTAATGACAATGACTTAATTAAAGCCGTAGAAAGCAAACTAATTAAAGGGATACTTCCTCCATTTAATGATGAAATTCCCGACGAAATTATATATAAACCTTCTGAACCTGCATTTTAATATGAAGATACCGGCAATTAGAGCAAACATTGGTACTTGGAAATATTATGTTTCGACATTAACATTCAAACAGGTAGCTAGTTTAGTGAAAAAAATTGATGATGAGCTACATAAATCAGAGTCTTTAAGAGAACAAATACAACGCTCTATCACAGACAATTACATTAATATTAAAAATTATATACTCAATCAAGACGAAAGATTTTTCAATTCACTTGTATTAGCTGTGTACAATGGCGTTCCAAAATGGAATGAAGTTGAATTAGTTTTTGAAGAGGTTTCATTCTTTAATCTAGGGCTTCTTGAGTTTGATGGCTCTGAAAAAATCTTCCCTGTTGACGGACAGCACAGGGTAGAAGGGATAAAAGCCGCACTTTTGGAAAATCCCGAATTGGAGAATGAAAAAATAGCGGTGATCCTTATTGGTCATGTTAAAGATGATGCCGGTATGCAGAAAACTAGGAGGCTTTTTACAACACTGAATAGATATGCTAGACCTGTAAATCTCAAGGACATCATTGCCTTAGATGAAGATGATATAGTAGCAATTTCAACAAGAGAGCTTCTTGAAAATAATCCTCTTTTTACAGGAAAAAGAATTTCAAATTCTGAGCAAAAACACATCCAAGAAAATGATAAATATTCATTAACCTCATTAGTGACTTTTTATCAAGCAAACTTAGAAATTTATAAAACCTATGTTAAAGAACACTACGGAGTAAATCCAACAAAAACCTTTTTACTAGAAAAGCAAAAATATAGACCAAATGATATTGACCTAAAAGCTTTTCAATCTTACCTAGATTCATTCTGGAAAAGCTTTTCTGTTGAATTTTCGGCAATTCAAGAATATTTATCAATCGATCAAGAACCTGGTAAAAAATTCAGAAACCGTGAGACAGGGGGGAATTTACTTTTTAGACCAATTGCATTTATTCCTTTCGTTCAATCTGTACTTGAAATTCACAAAAGATTAAATCTTGAATTCAACGAAATCTTTAAAAAATTAGATAAGATAGATTTAACAATATCCAATAGACCTTTTGAATTTACGGTTTGGAATCCAATTGATAAAACAATGGTGATGGGTAATAAAACTTTGATTAAGTTATTTCTTATTTACCTATTCGACGATTTAATATTATCAAATAATGAACTTAGAAAACTAAAGGAAAAATATGCATTTCTTTTAAATCAAAAAGAAAATATTGATACTATATTAGATGGGATTAAATAAAACAACTAGCACAACCTTCTCCCTCAGCCTCATCCAAAATATCCACTAGGTAGGGGGATTTTTTATTTTTTGCGATACGCTCTGTTCGCTTGATATATTCTTCTTTGATTTGCTGCACTCTCTCGGGCTGGATAAGCTCTTGAAGGGTTTCTCCCTGCATCCAAGTATAGCCATCCTTTTCGTATTCCATGGCTTTGGCAAAGCGTTCTGGATGCTGTTCATAAAGCCATACCCACTCGATCTTCTGCTGAAAGAAACAGAAAAAACACCCAGACCTACTCCTGGCGTAAGTGCCCTTTTGATCGTTCACCTCAAACTCCCGCTCCTTGTAATAAGCTGGCACACCAACCCCACTATCTTCAAGCAACTTGAAGATATCAGCCCTTACCAATACATCATCATTGTCAATTAAAGGAAATTCATCTTCTGTAGCCAAAGGATATTGGGTGGATTTAAGAAAGTCGAAGACTAGCGCATTAAAGGCTTTCAGATCAGTATCTAGCAACAGATTAAGCTTTTGCTGCTGGGTGTAACTGAAGGAAATTTCTTGCTGTAATAATTCCAAAAACCTTGGACTTACTTCAAGTCCTTTCTGCTGTATTGATTCGAGAATTGATAAGATATTGGAATTTGCCAGAAACTTTTTGACTACATCCTCACTCCAAATGTTTTTCCGGAAAGGGAAAATGCTTTGGATATTGGACTTTTTAGAGATGTAACCTTCCCGATCTTCATCACCTCTGATACCCACGTAGGAAATTACTGGATCATCACCAACAAACTTTTCAAAGGGTTCAAGCTTCAGTTTCTTAGTACACCATCTAGCATTGGAAGAGGGTAGATATCCCCCATACAATTTCAAAAAATGATCAAATGGATCTTCATTGCTTCCTTCAGCTCCTTTAAGCTGAATAATTTCCTTACCAAGGTAATTTTCGAGATTTCGAATTAATTCGTATGTCTCTTCAAGTTCCTTTCCGGTATCACATGTGTAATACTCAATATCCAAATGAGGATAGTTGTTCTTCATGTAGATAGCAAGCGCCGCACTATCCTTGCCGCCAGAAATTCCTAATAAGTGCCTTACCTTTCCCATTAATCCATCAATTTTTTAAGCAGGGTCGCTAATACGTAGATATCGGTTCTTTTATCTCCAGAAAGAGAATCCCTTAACTTATTCTGAAGCGACTCTAGCTCTGCTCCTTTACTCTTAGGTAATCTAATGATATTTTTCCTTTTTTGATCCCCAAATGAGGACATTTCAATCTCCATTGCTTCCTCTTTTTCATCATCAAATCCAGCCGTAGCAATGCGATTGAGACTGTCTAGCTCAAGAATTACTTCTTTGAATTTATCATACAGCTTGACCTCTTGACCATCATTAATATTTTCTAAAGGAGAACCAATCAAGGCCTGACAAATAGAACTCAGCCAAAGATTACGTTCTTCTAAGGGAGAATCGATTCTCATCAAGAAGGTCTTTTGGTATGGTAAGCAAAGATGTCTTTTAATCTTTTTGCAGCGATTTTGAAGACTTTGCTTGTAGCCTTCAAAATCCAAGGATTCTCCTAAAATTTCACTTCGGATAAAGTCTTCAAATCGATCAAACAAAGCATCAAGGCTAGTTCTTATCTCCCTAATCGAATCTTGAAGCTTTTGGATATAAGTATTGAAATCATCTTGGGATTCCTGCAGTCCTGATATTGAATATCCAAGTGCAGCTGGGAAATCCTCAAAAAAGGTTTTCTCAGGCTCTTTGGAAGAAGATATAGCAGATCGAATTGCTAAAGCCGATTTACTTAGCCTTTTGGTCTCCTTAGAATAAGGTTTTAAGTCACGATAGAAAACCAGGAAGGGCTTTATCGTCTCAATAAATGTATCGTTTGACGGCCGATCTGATACCGACTGATTCAAAAAAACTCGGTAACTATTGAATAAATCTATCTTCACCCCCTCCAAATCGAAAGCCTTTACATGGTATTCTGAAGGGTATTTAAGAATCAATTCTAAAATTTCATCGGTCAAATAGGGGATATATCCTGATTCTCCAAAGAGAGCATACTCATTCCGATTCAAAAACAGAAATGAGGCAATCCAGAAATCTGTAACTCCTTGCTTAAGCTTAAAAGGTCTCTTAGAAAGAACTGATGTAAGTTCAGAGATGGCCTTTTTATTCTTTCTAGTTGAATCCAAAAACTCCATCGAAACTTTCCAAAGAGGAAAGAAAGTTGAAGATTCTAGTTTAGATTGATCAATACCATATGGATCAAGTCCATTTTCCTTCAATAAGGTGATGAAAATGGTTTTCTCGGGAGGAAACTTTGTCGGTTCAAAACCTAGGTCCGATTTATCCCAATTATTCACAAGAGCCTTAAGATAGTTCCTTTTAGCTGCATGGATTGTAGGAGAAATCTTATGCCTGTTTACCAGTTCATTCTTGAACTGAGGAGTCTTTTCATAAACTTCTGAACAAATAAAGCTCAAAAGTTTATTGAATTCTTTCTTGCTCTTGATCGTATACTGACAGCCTCTGAAAATCCAGGAAATATATTTATTCTCGTTATATAGGTTATTGACCACATAGTGACTAAGTAGTCTCTTTTGGTGCTCCAAAATGTTGTTAAGCTCTTTGATAGCTACCTTATCTCCCAAATTTTCCTCGATAACCTTTCTGGTTTTTTCTATTTCAAAGAGTTGGCTTTTGATGATATCAAAATTTCGGAAGTACCCAAAAATGATTGCCTCATCTGTATTTTTTGAAATTTCTTTAACCTCTTTTTCGCCAAGCAATGGATTAAAAAGAAGATTGATGTATCCATCGGTATCTTCTACAGGGACTTTTAAAAAAGGTTGATCAGAAATAACAAATTCAAAAAGCCTGGGAGTACCAACTTTATAAGATTGGGCCTTTGCCAGTATGGGATCGAATTCATATTCCTTTTTCAATAAACCTACTACATCTACTACTTCGCTGATCTTATCTTCTGCCAAAGTCAAGGCTTCGGTAATATCTAGATCAGTTCCCTCAAACAAGGAGAACCTAGAGTTGTACGCTCGGTAAACAATAATTTTCGACTTTTCAAGGTCCTCAATTACTTTCCTTGAATTGGGAATTCCCATGAAATTCTCTCCATAGGAGGATAAAAAAGAAAAGTCAAGTTTCGCACCATTGGAGGCCGTAAGGATCAAAAGTCCAATTGCCTTGATGATTTTCCTTCCTTCTTCAAGGTTTTCAACCCAATTTACCTCGAGGCTCTCAAGGGCATTTTTGATGGATATCCAAACTGCAAAGTCAGGATTGAATCGAGAATTCAGAAAAGAATAAAAATTACTTATTAGGTAGTCGTAAACCTTTCCAAGATGGTAGAATTCAAATGAATCCGAATAAAAATCCTCGCTTTCTAGGAAAGTAAATAAGGAACGCTCATTTTGACCATATTTCTGCAAGGTCATTGTCAAGACATTCGCAGAAATTAAATCTAGTGGGATAAGTTTATGGGCAATTTCCTCAGCATACTCTTTATTGAGATTGAATGCTTTTGAAGTTTCTAATAGGCTTAACTCCAAAAAGATTGCCTCTTTGAGATGAACACTAGATTGAAATTTATTCGAGATACTTTCTGCTGCTAAAAATAGAAGTTGCTCTATTGGTTCATTAAAAGTTATTTCTTTAAACCTACCTTTTACTTTAGACCACTCTTGCCGTTGGGCAGTATTTAACCCAAATGAATATGCATCAAAATTTTGATGAACAGCTGTTATTAGTAAGGAACTATTATTCGGATTATTGACAAATTCTGCCAATTCCTGAATGAAGTAAAGCTCTCTCTCAGGATTATTCTTTGAGGCAAACTCTAAAAATTTCCCAAACTCATCAATGATAATTATGAGCCCTTTATCCTTTTCCTTAAGATCATGGTACCTACTGTAGATTTCAGAAACCAGGTCATCGGGCTTAATAGCATTTACTCCTAAATGAAGTGCAAGAGTGTCTACTAATGAACCATACTTCCCCACAAACTTCCAAACCTCAAAGCTTTGGTTAGCTTGAAACTCAGACTCAAAAATCCCTTCACTCTGAATAGATTTTTCAAAAGCCCATAAGAATGAAGATTTACCCGTTCCGTACGAGCCAATTAAGTTAAAAGAATGAATTCCCTTCCGAGCATCATTCTCAATCTGCTTAAAAACCCTTTTTGAATTGGGTGTAGGGATATAGTTAATCTGCCTGCCACTATCCCTAAGGATATTGGTTGAGGTTGAAAATTTACCTTCCATAATATGACTTTAAAACTTCAAAAGGTTCAGGCTTATTTTTGAATTGAAGCTCTTTAACACCTGCTTGATCATTAAAAACTAAGAAAGCATACTTTTCGACCAAACTTTGAATTTTGGAATAGAGTCCGTGCTTATTAATCGCAAATATATTCCCTACGCTATTTATCTCAGTTTCGAGTGATCGAAAGTTTACTGAGCTGTCAAATCCTCCTTTCTCTAAGATCCCATAAAGAATCACTTCATCTGGAATATCATCTCGCTCCAAATTTTCAATCACATAATACTCCAACTTGTCAGACCGGAAGTTTTCAACAAGATTCAATTCATTTAAAAGCTCTGAAAGATTGTCTTCTCTATCCTTAGAACGTGCCGTATTACGAACATACATTCGAGAGAAAACATTAAAATCAGAAGTAAGCGTATTCTCGTTTTGCTCTCCGAATTCCCTTCTTACAAATTGAAAAAAATTTTCTTTGGTAAACTCCAATCTCTCTTTTCGAAGGAAATTGAAAATAAGATGATAAATGGAAGCTTGACCAGTTTTAACCAAATGATAATGTAAAACCCAAAGCGTTGCATCATCTTCCAAAAACGGGTCTACTCCAGTGGAATTACTAAAAATAAAATGAGAAAGGTCGGACAACTTATTTTCGGAATCCAGCAAGCCGAATGCCTTCATCCAGAATCTAATAGCTCCTACCATATTTTTTCCTACTCCAAGCTCAACTACTGCATCTTCAGTAGAAAAGGATCTTCCAGATAGCATATAATCATATCCCTTTTTAAGCCAAAAGTTTCTACAAGGGAAGGTTTCATGTCCTGTAAATGTGAGTTTTAATTCTAATTCTATCATTTCAAAAATTTATCAAGTTTAATGCAAAGGACATCACTTTAAATATTAATGAATATAATTTTCAAACTTTATACGCCAACTCCCTCAAATCCACAGGTACTACTCTGCTGACTCCTGCCTCGATCATGGTAACTCCATACATGATATCCATGCTGGCCTTGGTGCGTTGGCTGTCTTGCTAAAATAAGCCCTTTCCCGATTTTTTAGCCGTTTAATTTTTCTAATCCTTTTCTATGCCTGATTAGCGATCTTATTTGGGCAATGGCTAGTTGATTAAGTTGCAGTAAGCGCTCGGGTTGGGAGAGGCCTTGGTGAATCAGCAGAGCATTGGTGCTTTCCATATTTGATAGAACTACCAATTGCTCGATGCTGGCATAATCTCTTATGTTTCCTGATTTTTCGGGATGCTCTTCCCTCCATTGCTTTGCTGTCTTTCCAAACAAAGCCATATTCAGTACATCGGCTTCAGTTGCATAAATGAGAGAAGCTTGTGCCTTGGATAGTTCAGTCGGAATCAGATTCTCTTTGATCGCGTCTGTGTGAATATGGTAATTGACTTTGGCCAAGGTCCGTTGGAAGTTCCAATCCAGTTTGTTTCGATCACTTTCTTCCTCCTTGAGTCGTTGAAATTCTTTAAGAAGATAGAGTTTGAACTCTATGGATATCCAAGAGGCAAATTCTAGTGCGATATCTTTATGTGCAAAAGTACCTCCATATCTTCCTTGCTTAGAGGTAATACCAATGGCATTAGTAGCTTCAATCCATCTTTTAGGAGTAAGAACAAAGCTGTTTAACCCTGCTTGTTTTTTAAACCCCTCGAATTCGAGGGGTTTAAAATCTGGATTGTAGAGCTGCTCCCAAATTCCCAATAATTCGATTGTATTTCTATTTCTCAGCCAATTTTGAATAATCGTATCTGTATGAGATGCATCTTTATACCTCGCCAAATCAGTTAGTGAGATATAATCTTCTTGTTGTGAATAGAGAATGGTTACTTCCGTCCCTTGAACTGATATTTTCTTTCCCTTTGCCATAAAAGTGTTTTCGTAAAAAATTGATTTTAAAATACTTAATATCTAGAATCTTATGCAATTTGAAATTTTAGTATCGAACTCCCAACCCTGAACCGCGAACTCCAAATCTCTAGGAGATTGCTTCGTCGTCCTGCCTCCTCAACGCAATGACGGAGATTGCTTCGCTCGTGCCTCGCTCGCAATGACGTTAGGCCAACTCCCTCAAATCCACCGGCACCACCCTTGATACTCCCGCTTCGATCATGGTGACTCCATACATGATATCCGTGCTGGCCATGGTGCGCTTGTTGTGCGTCACGATAATAAACTGGGACTCGGAGCTGAACTTCTGGATGATCTGGTTGAACTTGTCGATGTTGGCGTCGTCCAGCGGGGCGTCCACTTCGTCGAAAATACAGAAAGGCGCAGGCTTCAGAAGGTAGATGGAGAAGAGTAGGGAAGTGGCGGTCAGGGTCTTTTCCCCTCCGCTGAGTTGGTTGATGGTCAGGGGACGCTTGCCCTTGGGCTTGGCCATAATCTCGATCGGAGATTCCAGAGGATTCTCTGGATCGACCAAAGTCAGGTCGCAGTCGTCCTGCTCGGTAAAGAGGGAGCGGAAGACCTTTACAAAGTTTTCCTTGATCTTGCCAAAGGCATCCAAGAAGGTATCCTTGGCCACCTGATCGATCTCTGAAATGGTGGACAACAAAGACTCTTTGGCTTTCACCAAGTCGGCCTTTTGGCCAGTGATAAAGTCGTATCGGATCTTGATCTCGTCGTAGGCTTCCATCGCCATCGGGTTGATCGGACCGATTTTTTCCAGTCGTTCCTTTTGCTTTCGCACCAAGTCTCGCAGCTCTTCCTCTGCAAAATCCGCGAATTCGGGGTCTAGTGCCGGATTTTCTTCCATCAGCTGATCTAGATCGATTTCAAACTCCACGCTGAGTCGCTCCTTCATCCCGCTCATCTTGAGCTTGATCTCGTTGATGGCGTTTTGGAGTTCGCTGAGCAAGTGGTCAAAACCCTCCTTGGACTTTTGCAGGCTGCGGATGCGGGTATCGGTTTCATCGATCAGGCCACGGGCACCGTAGTAATCCTTTTCGGCCTCGGTCACGCCCTGCTCGATGCTTTCCTTTTCGGAGTAGAGTTCGATCAGTTCGTCGTCCTTGATCTCGTTGTTGTCCAAGAGGGATTTGATTTCGGAGTCGAGGGTCGCTAGCTCTGCCTGTGACTTTTCGATCCGCTCTTTGGAGCTTTCGAAGGCATTTTGCTTGAATTCGATTTCCTGCTCCAGGCTGTTGACCCGGTTGACCTGCTGGATGTAGGTGATGTTTTCCTGATTGAAGGTTTGGGACTTTTCGGCCAAGCGCTTGTTTTCGGCTTCCACCTCTTCGGTCAGCAGACCTACTTGCTCTGCTAGTCCGTCAAACTGTTCCTTTTCCTCCGTCAGTCGAGGTTGAATGTCGGTCAGACTGTCTTCGAGATTGGTAATTCGGTCTAAAATATCCTCCCGCTTATTGGCATTGGAGCTGAGTAGCTCGGCAAGTTGTTCCTTTTTGGTACGGATAGAGACATAGGCCGAATTAAGCTCGTTGATGGCCAATTGGCTTTCTTCCAAGGCTTTTTTGTAGCTGACTTCCTTGAGCTTGAGGAGGTCGCTCAGCTTCTGATCGAGGTTGGATCGGGTGGTGCTGACCTTTTTGCTCAGGTCTTTGATTTCCTTGTCTAGCTTCTCCAGGTTTTTGGCCCGACCGATTCGCTTTCCCTCGAAAAGCCCCACCGAACCCCCGGAAAGGGAGAATTTGCGCTTGGTGTATTTGCCGGTTTCGGAGAGGAAGACGCAGTCCGGATCGGTTGGAAAGTCTTTGTAATCCCCCTGCACGAGGTAGACATTATCCAGGATAAAATTGATCAGGCGACCGTACTTGACATCAAACTCGATGATCTCCGTGGCCGCGATGGCATTGGCGAACAGCTTGCTTTGGCTGGGTTTAAACCGCTCAAAATGCTCCAAGACAAAGAAATTGGCCTTTCCCCGTGCCGCATCACTGAGCAACTGGATCGCTGCAATCGCCTGCGCCTCGGTGTCCACCACATAGTAATTCATGTAGGACTCCAGGTAGTTTTCGATGGTCACCCGGTACTTTTCATCCGTGGTGAGCAGGTCGGAGAGTAGGGGAATATCCTTGCCCCAAGAATCATTTTTCTTGAGAAACTTGATGGCTTCGGGGAAACCCTCGAGGTTTTCGACCAAGGATTTGGTGAGGTTGAATTCGTTGGTTTTGGAATCCAACTTACGGGAAGAGGTGGTGAGCTCTTCGCGGATCATTTCGATCACGCGGTTGGTCTCCTCTATCTTCTGATCTTGGTCTTCCTGCTTGGTTTTAAGCGTAGCATAGGTGGCCTGGCCGGCATCGAGCTGGGCTTTCAGTTCGCCCATTTTATCCTCAAACTCCACCAAATTGGCTTCCTGAGAACTGTCATCAGAGGAAGTTCGTTCGAGTTCCTGCTTCAGCGTGCTGAGTTGGATTTGTTTGATTTCTACTTCTTTGCCGAGTTGGTAGACGCGCTCTTTCAGGCTTTCGTAACGGAGGGAAACTTCCTTTTGGGCTTGTTGCTTTTCGGAGGTCACGAGCTTTTGCGCATCATATTCCTCTCGGAGCTGGGACACGATAAATTCCTTTTCTCCCAAGATCTTTTCGGCAGACTCTTTTTCCTGCTGCAAAGAGCGGATGGAGAAGCCTGCACGGTCGTTTGACTTTCGGTCATTGTCGATCTGCTCGCGCAAAGCTTGGGAACGGTCCTCGAGAAATCGAAGGCGTTCGTTTTTGATTTTCTTCTCAGACTCAAAAGCCCGGATTTTATTTACGTGCTCGTTCAGCGTCTTTTGACGGGTGGAAAGGAGCTTTTCCTTATGAATAAGATCGGCTTTGAGTTCGCTTAGTTGGGCTTCGAGATAGGCGATCTGGGTTTGCACTTGCAGCTTTCGATCGGACTCTTGGGTGATTTTTGAATTCGCTTCAATCAGAGAATTAGCGTACTGCTCGATGGATTTTTTGGCGAGGTTGATGCTGGCCAAGCGGTAATCCGCTTTGATTTCGAAGTACTTGGCCGCCTGCTTGGCTTGCTTTTCCAAAGACTTCAGGTTTTTGTCAATCTCAAAAAGCAGGTCTTCAACCCGCGCCAAGTCAGCATCGGTGTCTTCGAGTTTGCGGAGCGTTTCCCGCTTACGGTTTTTGAACTTTGAGATTCCGGCAGCTTCCTCGAAGAGTTCGCGCCGGGAATTGTTTTTATCATTGAGCAACTCGTCAATCATCTTGAGTTCGATGATCGCGTAAGAGTTGGAGTTGATCCCCGTATCCATGAAGAGGTTGGTGATGTCCTTCAGGCGGCAGGTGACTCCGTTGATTTGGTATTCGCTTTCCCCGGTGCGGTAGTAGCGGCGGGTGATGGTGACATGAGTGTATTCGGTCGGGAGGAGGTTTTTGGTGTTTTCAAAAGTCAAAGACACCTCGGCCATGTTGGTTGGCTTACGGTTTTTGGTGCCGTTGAAGATGACGTTTTCCATCTTGTCGGAGCGGAGCATTCGGGATTTTTGCTCCCCGAGCACCCAACGGATGGCATCGACTACGTTGGATTTGCCACAGCCATTTGGACCCACGACTCCGGTGATGCCTTTATCGAAGTGGATGACCATTTTATCTCCAAAACTTTTGAATCCTTTGATTTCCAGTTTGCTAAGCAGCATACCCTTTTTTCCTCGCGATTAAGCTTTCAAAATAGGGGGAAAGGATGGATTTGGCAATTTTTTAAAGGAGATATACTTCGTGAAATACTTTCGAGGGATTTACGATTTTAGATTTACGATTTACGAGATCAAAAGGAGAAATACTCCCATTTTTCAAATCGAACCACTTAGGCAATCCC
>CALRRX020000004.1:0-20345 GCA_943370675.1 Reyranella massiliensis 521
ATCCCGATGTGCTGCCCCCGAAAAAGGTCCAATTTCTGGCCCTCAAGCTCTGAAATGACTACGTCATCCAGCATTACTTTTCCGGAGACCGGTTTAAGCAATCCGGAAAGCAGATTGAGCAAGGTGGTCTTGCCGCTGCCCGACTTTCCGAGAATGAGTAATGCTTCTCCTGAAGTCAAGTTAATATCAGGAAATTCGAGCACGGGCTGCCCAGGGTGGGCAAATCGCAGGGACTGTGTTTGAAAATGCATAATTAACTCACCGGAACAGACACGTGGAAAATGGTGCCTTTGCCTGCCTCGCTTTCGAATGAAATTTCACCTTCAAGCATTTCGATACATTTTTTGACGATAGAAAGGCCTAGGCCGGTACCTTCCACGATTCCGACATTCCCCCCACGAAAAAATCGATCAAATAGTTTTCCTTGTTCTGCTTTTGGAATACCAATTCCATGGTCACTAACTGTAGCGACAAGTCGGTCATTTTCCATCGCCAGTTTAAAATCTACCACTTTGCCATCTTTGGAATACTTCACCGCATTGGAAAGCAAGTTTTCTAGAATTTGATACAATAGATCTGGATCTGTCGTGACTGTTTTTGGCAAATTCACGACTTCTGATTTGATCGTGACGTCGTTTTCAATGCCAGCCTTGACCGTATCGAGGAGTTCTTTCACAAAAGTGGTCAGGAAGACTTTTTTCGGCTTATACTCCATTTTGTTTTCATCAGCTTTTCCAAAGAAGAGGACACTTGTCAACAGGTTATTCAAAGCCCTGACAGAGTGCTCTATTTTGGAAGCATGCTTAGAGATTTTTTGCTTCAAAGGATGTTCTTTTTCGGCATAGATCTGAAGAAGTTGCGCCGAACTCAAAATCGAAGTAAGTGGAGTCTTGAATCCATGTGATACGTTGAGCACGATCCTGGACTTCAGCTCATTGATTTCCCGCTCTTTTTCGAGGGCTTTGGTGAGTTCTTTATTTGCCTCAAAAAGCTCTGCAGTACGCTGCTTTACTTTTTCCTCGAGTTCGTTATTTAGCTTTTGGAGTTCTTTTTCTTTTCTGTCTTTGAAAATCGCCAATTCGATCACCATGTTAAGCTCACGGATATTGAACGGCTTGATTACATAAGCACTAGGGTTGGTGCCTACGACCTTATTTAGGGTTTCTGCATCTGAGGATGCACTGAGATAGACCACAGGAATATCAAATTTTTCATTGATGATTTCAGTAGTCTTGATTCCGTCAAGTTCCCCTGCCAGATTGATATCCATCATGACTATATCGGCCCCATGCTCATCCAGCATTTCGAGGGCTTTCTCTCCCGTATCGGCTATACCGATGATTTGATGGGCATTTTTTTCTAGCGCACGCTGTAGCAACAAGGCCGAAACAGAATCATCTTCTACGATGAGGATTCTCAATGTAAACATGGGGCAAAATGGGGGTTGGTGATATTTCGTGTTGAAAATACGAAAATTAGAGTTGGTGCAAAGGAATTTCTACCCGGACACGAGTACCCTGGTTTTTGGCGCTCCAAACCTCGATTCTCCCACCAAGCAAGTGTACCAAGTTTTTGGTGATATTGAGTCCAAGCCCTGTCCCTTCAAAGAGGCGCTCATTCCCCTGACTTTCCTGCTCAAAGGGGTCAAACATTTTTTCCTGAAACTCTTCAGTCATCCCCACACCGGAGTCTATTACTTGTAAAATCAACATCCCGTTTTCTTGGAACTGTTCTACCAAAACTTCCCCTTCGTCAGAATATTTCACGGCATTACTCACCAGGTTATTTAGGATCATTTCCAAAAACCTCCGATCCACTTTTGCTAAAAAATCTTCGCCTTGGAATCGTCGAGTCAGAGTCAATCCTTTACGCTGAGCGAGCGTTTCCAATGGCCTTAGCACCAAAATCAAGAATGCCTGAATCCATGTTTCGGTATAATTGATCGGCATTTTGTTAGCCTCAATTTTGGCAAGATCCAAGAGGGAGTTGATCGTTTCGAGTAGGCGCTCCCCGCTTTGAAGGATAATCTCCAATTGATCCATGAGCTCCGCATCAGAGCTCCTAGTCATCATGACATGCTCAGTACCGCCAATAATACCGTTGAGTGGAGTGCGAATCTCATGACTGAGATTGGAAAGCAGGCTGGATTTAAACCTGTTTGCTTCTTCGGCTTTTTCTTTGGCTTCTTTCAATCGGTTTTCTACTGCTTTTTGGGCAGTCAGATCTTTGAAAACCGACAAAATCAAGGATTCCCCATTGAAATCTTCTTCCAAAAGTACGGTATACATTTCCATGTCCAGCGTACTACTTTTCCAAGCTACTGGAGTTTCCATTGTGACGCGTCTGCCGGGCAGGTCTTTTAGATTTTTTACCAACTCGGAAATGTAAGGCAAACTTGTTTCCGGGTCTGCAAAAAGACTGGCTACAGGTTGATTTTCAAGTTCCAAAACCGAAGACCCGATCAGCTTAGCAAATGCAGGATTGACTGTGAGAATGACCTTACCGCCCAAACTCATAATCATTCCATCCTGTGATGCACTCCACACATTTTTGAACTGCTTTTCTGCTAAAATTTTGCTTTTGTTTTCCTTGGCAACGGCCGATTCCAACGAACCAAGTTTCTGAATCTGACGCATCCACTGCCCCACCAAAAAACCGATGCCAATCAGAGCCAAAACAGCTAGAATCAAAAACTCAGGCCTCAAATAAAATGGTGGCATAATCTCAAACTGAGGACTAAGCACTACTTCGGAAAACTCTTCCCCATTGTAGGAGGCCTTCAGCTCAAAATGATACTTCCCAAAAGGCAGATTGCTGAAAAAAAGCTGGCTATTTCTGGGATCTTTTATGATTTGCCAAGGCTCGTCTCCGGTATTGACCAATCTGTAATGAATCCATAACTCCCTCGACTGGTCAAATCCGGGGGTCAAAAAATCAATTTGCAAGGTATTTTGTGAATAAGAGACTGACGCAGTTTCGGCGCCTAATTCCACCTCTCCTCCCAATTTTGCGGATCGAATCACCGCTTTTGGCGCACCGAAAGCTGCGACTTCCTCCTCTGGAGAGTAAATAGAGAGTCCTTTTTGGGTACCGATAAAGATTTTACCATCTTCACTTTTGATCAAAGCACCACGATTGACCTCATCCCCCACCAGTCCATTCGCCTCATTGTAGTGAAGAAGAAGATCTTTTGCCAAGACGAAGACGCCATTATCAGTCCCGGCCCAAATTCTCCCTTCCTTATCCTCAAGTAGTCCATAGACAGGATTGGTGACTGACTTACCGGCATGAATGTGATAGCCTACGTAACCCTCCCTGTAGATTTTAAGGCCATATTCTGTTCCCAATAAAATTCCCCCTCCCTCTCTTTCCAGAAAAGAGTAACCTTCTGCCAAAAAATACTTTTCAGTAGCCACGATCGGGTACTGATTTTCAAGTCTGCTGGCACGGATCACGATGAGCTTCCCATTTTTTAATCGCGCCGCCTTGCGAAAATACAGCTCAGGAATGTCCAATAAGGAAGTGACTTCCTGTGTGAGTTCCTTTCCGTAGTTACCGGACCGGATTTGCTTTTGCGAAGCCTGAAAAATCCGATCAGGACCTGTGATCAAAAGACTGTCTCCATCCACCTCTACGAAAGACACATTAAGCCCCTTGGGTGGGGCATAAAAGCTGATTTGACCTGTCTTGGGATTATATTTTCCCACGCCGGCCCAATTTGCAGCAAACCAAACAGCACCTGATTTATCTTTTGAAAAATTGACAATTCTCCTATTTGGGGAGCCCGGAGGGTTATTGTCTTTATAAAGCGTCCGAATATCCGAACCCTCCATCAGCTGAAGTCCATTATTAAAACCAAGAATGAAATTACCTGGACTTAATTCCATCATTGCAGAAAACTCCTCCGCTAAAAACCAGGCTGACTCACTTCCGAAATTTTGAAAAAGTTGATTGTTAGTATTAGCCAAACCCCTCGCTGATCCTAGCCAAAGAATTCCTTCCCTGTCTATAAAAAGCGTTTGGATGTAATTGGTCCGGAAAAGGAAAGACAAATTTCCATCCAAAGGCTTGCCTGCCTTTGGATGATACCTTCTAAAATGAGAATTGTAATGGTAGTAAACATACTCCCCATTAAATTCAAGGGAGAAATAGGGAGTGATTACGATATCAGAAGTAGAAAAATCCTGATCGATGATTTCGGTGGGAAATTCAGCCGCAGGACCTTTTGCCAAATAATTCTGACCCAAGAAATAATAGGTCCCCGAAGGAGATTTCTTTACCAAATAAGGCGAAGACGGGAGTGGTACCCCTCTGAACTGATAGGGCTTTAACTCGTAACCTTCCAGTAAAAAAGCCCCTTTTTGGAAGATTAGCAGGCTTTTACCATCCAGATTTAAGACTGAAAAAAGCAGCCCCGTTTGAGCATAATCCCGCTCAATACGATGTTTGACCTGCTCCCCGTCTTTCCAAAACAGCAAGTTGCCACCCGAGTCCAGGAAAAAGTATTTGTCTTTTTTCTTTCCTACCGAGTGAAAAGTAATCCTGCTGGAAAAATTAGCTTTTAGATCTTCTTCAAAATACTCCTCTTGCCAACCTGATTTGACTCCTTGAAACACAGATGGAACCCCACTGGCATTATAAAGCCACATGACTCCATCTTGATCTTTGAGAATTGAAATTTGGTATACAAACTTCCTGACAAGCGAATCCGGCAATTCAAACGTCTGAATACCATCAGAGTAGACCACCCCTCTTGTGGTCGAAAACCATACCTGGCCTAAAGTATCCTGCTCGATTTGGAGGATATTTTGTACAGGGAGCCGAACCCCCTTAGGCTGGGTATTAAACTTGAATGTTTGGGCAAAAACAGACGCTGAAGAAAAAAACAGGGCAAGAGAGAGTCCGATTACCAGGTTGATTTTCTTAAGCATGGGATAAAAATAGGAAAAGATTCCGCTCACCAAATTCCCTTGAGATTGTTGTCCTTTTCTTTTGACAGCGGATGGTTTCTTTTATTTTTGTGCCAAACTTTAACAAGCGCATCATGAGTGTACTAGTCAATAAAAATTCTAAGGTAATCGTCCAGGGATTTACAGGATCTGAAGGTTCGTTTCACGCACAGCAGATGATCGAGTATGGCACCAACGTAGTAGGCGGTGTGACTCCGGGAAAAGGAGGAAGCTCTCATTTGGAAAGACCCGTGTTTAATTCAGTGGAAGAAGCCGTTCAGAAGACTGGTGCGGATACTTCCATCATTTTCGTGCCACCTGCTTTCGCAGCCGACGCGATCATGGAAGCAGCTGATGCAGGCATCAAAGTAATCATTGCGATTACAGAAGGCATTCCGGTAGCTGATATGATGAAAGCCAAGCCTTACATCAAAGAGAGAGGCTGCGTATTGATCGGTCCAAACTGTCCGGGAGTCATCACTCCAGGAGAAGCCAAAGTGGGCATCATGCCAGGCTTTGTCTTCAAATCAGGTAGAATCGGGATCGTTTCTAAGTCAGGAACTTTGACTTATGAAGCAGCTGACCAAGTAGCGAAAGCAGGACTTGGTGTATCTACAGCAATCGGTATCGGTGGTGATCCGATCATCGGAACTTCTACCAAGCAGGCCGTAGAAATGCTAATGAATGATCCCGAGACTGATGCGATCGTGATGATCGGCGAAATCGGTGGAAACTACGAAGCCGAAGCAGCCAAGTGGATCCGTGAAAACGGCAACAAAAAGCCTGTAGTAGGATTCATTGCAGGACAGACAGCGCCTCCAGGCCGTAGAATGGGTCACGCTGGTGCAATCATCGGCGGTGCGGATGATACAGCTGCCGCAAAAATGAGAATCATGAGAGAAAACGGCATCCATGTCGTGGAATCTCCGGCCGAGATCGGTGCCACCATGGCAAAAGCTCTTGGAGTAACAGCTTAAACTTTTGAGATTGGGAGATTATATGAACAAGTGATTCGAAATCTTTTCTAAAAGAAACCGCTTCAGATGAATAATTTGAAGCGGTTTTTATTTTTATCCCAACTTATCAAAAGATTTTTATTGCCCACTTTTCATCCATTAGCCAGCTTTGAAAAGGATGAAGGCAGATTAAAGTGGTGCTGTGGACTGTCGACCGTGGTCAGTCGACGAATATCCGTGATCCCTGAACCCTATGATCAGTCAAGTCCAAAAGTCGCGGATATTCCTATAGACTTTCATAACTTGAACCAATGACCAATTCAGACAGCCATATCGCCGATCAGTTTTATTCCAAAAAGGTCAAAGAACTTTTAGTAAGAAGAATCCGACTGGTGCCATCGGACTCTACCATAGCGGCATGTGCTAAAAAAATGGCCTCAGAGCAGGTAAGTTGTCTATTTGTAGGCAATTCCCCGAGCCAGATTGATGGCTATATCACTGATTTGATCCTGAGAGACCGGGTACTGGCTACCGACTTATCACCAGAATCGCCCGTATCTGAGATTTTTTCAAAAGATCTGGTCAGCATCTCTCCTGAGGCAACACTGGTAGAGGCCTTGATTCTGATGTTTCAAACCAAAGCCCGTTACCTGTTGGTCAAGGGAGAAAATGGCTACCAAGGATGGATCAGCCGCACCAAGATCCTCACCGAGCAAAGTCAAGGCCCATTCCTTTTTATTCAATCCGTAAAGGAAGCACGCCATGTGAGCGAACTTAGGGACAAATGGAAACAGATGCCTGAATTAATTCATCTCTTGCTCGAACGAGGGATGAAGGCCCACTTGATCAACCAACTCATCACCACAGTAGCAGACACCATTGTGCAGCGAGTGATTGAAAGAGTCTTGATAGACATAGGTCCAGCTCCTGCCAAGTTTGTCTTTTTTGTTTTGGGCAGTGAAGGTAGAGGTGAACTCACCCTCAAAACCGATCAGGATAACGCCATCATCTATGAAGACAAAGCCAACGAGCATCGGGAGGAAGTAAGAGCCTATTTTCTAGAGTTTGCCACTCGAGTATCGACCGCACTGGATCAGATTGGAATAGATTTTTGCGATGGAGAATTGATGGCAATGAATCCCAAGTGGACCCATTCGCTTTCGCATTGGAAGAGAAACTATGACCAATGGACTTCGGATGCCTCGCAGGAGACCGCAATGAATTATTCGACCTTTTTTGACTGTCGGGCCATTTATGGGGAATCTCAATTACTCGAACAGCTAAAAGATCACATGAGAATCCTTTTGGAAAAAGCTCCTGAAAAGTTTTTTGTCAACCTCGGCCATAATGCACTTCAATACGAGCCCCCACTGACTTTTTTTAGAAAAATTAAAACCGAGGAAATCGACGGCGAACAACAACTGAACCTTAAGAAAACCATGAGGCCAATTGTAGACCTGGCAAGAGTGTATGCACTGAAGCATAAATTGACCGAGCCAAACACTGTAAACAGGCTGGAGCTATTGAGGGAAAAAGGAGTCTTTACAGAAAAAGAAGTTAAAGAACTTACGCATGCTTTTGAGTACTTGATGAGTCTGAGATTGGAAAATCAGGCCAATCTGATGCTTAAAGAGAAGAAAAAACCAAAGAATTTCCTTCAAATAAAAAACTTGACCAAAGTGCAGCAGGTAACTCTTGTGGAGATTTTCAAAGTTATTGAAGAATTCCAAGCTCGAATACGCATTTCCTTTACAAGGAGCTTATAATTTCCGAGTTTGATAAATACTTTTATAAATTTTTTATATAAGTAGTTTTTTATTAAATAAAGTTTTTTAATTTTGTCTAAGCTATTAAATTCGAGAAAAAGGACACTTATTCAGAATTTAGTACTGCCTGTATAAGAATTTCAGTTGTTTATTTTTTTAATAATCAACGAATGATTCAAAAACGCAGAAAATCAAGAAAACAATCTTAACCCTTACCACACCTAAACTGTCTCACAGTATGCTCAGTAAGTATCCGCTCTCCGAAGTTGAAAAAGCCTTTTTGGCCGAATCTGGAGTAGAAAAAATCACGACCCTGATTCCTTACCTCACCGTAGACAACTTTCCAAAAATGGGACTGCTTACAGCTTGTCGGTTTTTGGAGTGGGTAGCTGCCAATCCTCAGGGAGTGATCAGCTTGCCAACCGGGAAAACTCCTGAATTTTTTATCAAGTGGACACAGTACCTACTCGAAAACTGGGACAGCAAGAAGGGAAAAGAAATCCGTGAAAAATACGGATTGGGAAATACCAAAAAGCCGGTGCTTAAGGATTTGACTTTCGTGCAGATCGATGAGTTTTACCCAATTTCAGCAAAGCAGCACAATAGCTTTTACGATTACGTAAATAAGTTTTATATCAACGGATTTGGCCTATCCAAGGAAAACGCCATCCTAATCAATTCGGATGAGATTCCTTTGGCAGAAGGAAAGCATTTTAGCCAGATATTCCCTGACCTCAAGGTGGATCTTTCCCTCAGATTCCGCGACCCGATCAACGAGCTGGAGCGACTTCAGCAGCAATCCATCTATATGATCGATCAGTGGTGCGGAGACTACGAGCAGCGAATCAGAGATAAAGGAGGAATCGGCTTTTTCCTCGGAGGAATCGGTCCTGATGGACACATCGCCTTCAACACTAGAGGCTCACATCTTTTCTCTGTCACCAGATTGACCGAGACCAACTTTGAGACTCAGGCTGTTGCAGCAGGTGACTTGGGAGGTATCGAAGTATCTGCCAACCGACTGGTCATCACAATCGGTCTTGACACCATCGTGTACAATCCAGATGCAGTAGGTATCATCATCGCAGCCGGTGAAGCAAAAGCAGGCATTGTGAAGGATTCCTTGGAAACTCCAATGAACAATGTCTATCCGGCCACAGTACTTCAAAAGCTGAAAAACGGAAGATTCTACCTGACCAAAGGTGCGGCAGTGAAGCTCACCGATTCCATGGATGCTTACTACCAGCAGGGAGAATGGACATTTGAGAAAACAGAGCGCTCTGTGATTGAACTTTGTAAAAAGCTAAACAAATACGGACACCGACTTAAAATCGAAGACCTAAAAGCCGATAAATATTGCAAGTTGATTCCCGGCCTTTCGGAAGACACTGTAAAGCAGGTCATGAACAGCGTGGAAGGAAAACTAGCCAAAGGCTTGGAACAAGAAACCAATGAGGTTTTACTTCATACCGGTCCTCACCATGATGATATTTCCTTGGGTATTTTGCCACATATCACGAATCAGCTACACGATCCAAGCAACGAAGCACACTTCTCGGTCCTTACCTCAGGATTTACAGCGGTGACCAACACCTTTGTGATTGATACACTTCTTCACACCAAGAAATTGTTGGATGAAGGCAAAATCCAGATGGTGAACTTTGATGATTTCTTCCAAGTGGGATATAGTCTCAAGACTGACAAGGATGTCTATCATTACCTGACCAACGTAGCTTCTGAAAATGCGGATGCCCGCAAAAGAGGTTTATGCCACAGAGTGGTAAGAGCCTTGGTGATCATTTGGGAAATCAAAAACAAAACCCAACTCCGAGAGACAATCAATGATGTGATCAGCATCTTGAGAAATTCCTACGACGGAGAGAAAAACCCTTCCAAAATCCAAAAGCTGAAGGGCATGATCCGTGAGTTTGAGGAAGAGTTGGTTTGGGCACACTTTGGCGTCCAAGTGAAAAATGTGCACCATTTAAGATTAGGCTTCTACACCGGGGATATTTTCACCGAGCAGCCTGACAAGACGAGAGATGTGGAGCCAATTGTCGACATGTTCCGAAAGGTAAAACCTACCAAAATCAGCTTAACACTCGATCCGGAAGGTTCCGGACCTGACACTCACTACAAAGTGCTGCAAGCTACGGCTGAAGCAGTGAAAAAATGGGGTGAGGAACACGATACAAGCAAGCTAAGAATCATTGGTTACCGCAATGTTTGGTTCAAATTTGAGCCCCACGAGGCCAACGTGATTGTACCTGTATCCTTGGGCGACATGTCCGTGATGGAAGATTCGTTTGCCAACTGCTACCTTAGCCAAGTAAATGCTTCTTTCCCAAGCTATGCGCACAATGGTAAATTTAGCACTGTAGCCAAGCGGACATGGGTAGGACAGCTTAACGATATTCAACTTTTGCTGGGTAAAAACTACTTCTACCTTCACGAGCGGGCTAAAGTCAGAGCGAGTCATGGCTTGATCTTCTTCCGTGACATGAATGTGGATGAGTTTTTGGCAACAGCCAGAGAGCTTGAAAAATCAATTGAAGGCATGCTTTAATTGAGACAAGCTCGCTTAATTACCAGGAAAGCGGTTAGAGCCTCCTGACTGCTTTCTTTAGTTTAATAAATTGATCAACCTAACAATAAACCTGAGCGAATGGAAAGAGCCATTTTGGGATTGGATATCGGAGGTACCGGCATCAAAGGAGGAGTTCTGATCAAAGGACATCTGGAAGATATTCGTAGTATCCCAACTCCTGCTTTGGAAAGTCAAGAGTATATCCTTGAGACCATCGCCTCATTTATCGATAGCTATTCCCACTACGATTATGTGGGTATTGGCATTGGCATCCCTGGTTTGGTAGATACCCGCGAAGGTGTGGTATTGGGCCTGGCTAATATTCCATCTTTCCAGCATGTTGAACTAAAAAAATTCCTTTCTGCTCGATTCGGAAAACCGGTCTTTGTCAATAACGACGCCAATTGCTTTGCCATTGGTGTGCATAAATACGGAGTCGGTCGCCCGTTTAAAAATTTGGTAGGGATCACACTCGGTACCGGCACGGGAGGTGGAATTGTGATCAACGGTCAATTATACTCCGGTGTCAATTCTGCAGCCGGGGAGTGGTGCAGTGCACCTTACCTAGATCAAAACTTCGAATACTACTGTAGCGGAAAGTTTTTTGAAAACTTCTACAATAGTCGCCCAAAAGCACTAGCCAAACTTGCCTTGCAGGGAGATCCCGTTGCGATTCGAGCCTTTGAAGAATTTGGTCATCACTTGGGTGAATTGCTGAAAGTCATCCTATATTCCTTGGCACCGGAAGCCATTGTCCTGGGAGGATCCATCCGCAAGACATTCCCTCTTTTCAGAAAATCGATGTACAAATCATTAAATACATTCGCTTACCCCACCGTTTTGGCTCAATTGAAAATCCTCATCTCCGAATTGGACGAAACAGCCATCCATGGAGCTGTGGCACTGGTAGATGTAGAAGAGGATATGGTGAGCGTTTAAAAATCTTAAAGTTGGTTTAGTTAGTTTGAAAAAGGGCGGTTTCACAGAGACCGCCTTTTTTATGGGTATTAGCCACATGGGAAGGCCCAAAGTTTCAACTCGAATAACTAGACCCAGACCGCGATTGGCACTAATCGCACATCCTGATTTGAGAAGCCTGTAAAGTCCCCTCCTCTTCATAAAAGCCTAAAAGCTGAGCGATATGTTGATTTGCACTGAATTTATCTTCTATCATTTTCCGACTTTTCCCTAAGTCATACTGAAGCTTGCCCTCGGCTAATCGGAACATGGTGTCAGCATATTCAGCCACATTCCACTCTTGGACCATAAACAAAGCCCCTCCCGAACACATCAGTTCATCTATTCCAGGGTGCTTGGTAGCTATTACAGGCACACCCATAGCCAATGCTTCCATGATTGCATTTGGAATGCCTTCAGTTCTTCCATCTGCGGTGGTCAAACTTGGATGAAGAAAAAAATCAGTTTCCTGCAAAAAATTCTTGACTTCTTTATGACTGACATTATTCACAATTTTAACATGGTCAAAAAGCCCCAAGCTGTTACATTTTTCACGAAGCGAGCTCTCAAGCTCTCCTCCACCCAGAAAAAGTAAGGAGGCAGTTTTTCCGACTTTACCCAAGGAAGAAACAAGTTGATGAAAAGCCAAAAGTGTAAATTCATGACCTTTTACCTCTACCAATCTGCCTACTTGCAAGAATTTAAAAGTTGATTTTGAAGGATCATTAATTTTTGGTTTGAAAGTGAAAAAATCAGTGTCTGTACAGGAATAAAGTACCCTTCTTTTATCGGGTTGCAAGCCTAGCTTTAGTGTCCTTTCATACTGATGATGAGACACATAAATGGGGTGAATCCAAGGCTGATCAAAAAGTTGCCTCAAGCGATTTATATAAGATTTTTTGGCATACATAAAAGACGCATCGTACCCCCTAAATTGAACGAATACAGGTAGATGACTACTATTTGGAAAATGATCCAAAAAAAGAAGGGCATCAGGTCCAAACTGACAATGAATGATATCGGGTCCAAATCCCTCAACTACCTGTCTGAGTTTTTTTCCAAATACTGGATTAAAAAAACCATAATACATGTCCCATTTAGCCAGTCTCCTCATTGGTCTATTGGTCCAGAAGCTATCCTGAAATGGTATCCCAATACAAGGTATTCCTTCCACTTCATATCGATCTTGATGGCTTACTGTGACAGTCAATACCTCATGAATTTCACTGACAAGCTGGATTTGCTTTCTGATAAAAGTTACACTTGGGGCTTTGATATCCCTGACAAAGAATAATACTTTCCTAGCATCTCGCATAAAACAAATGTACGAGCCTATAAAAAAGTAAATTCAAACCCATTAAAACATTTCATAAAAGAACAAGGCGATTACATAAACAGAACTAAATCCCATTCCTCTAATCCACTAGCCTCTTTGTCTACCAACCCGAGGAATTACCTAAATTTCCATTCCAAATTCCTTCCTCCAATGGATTCACTCCTCAAAGTAGCCCTTGCCCAAATCTCTCCTGTTTGGCTGGATAAAGCCGCCACCCTAGAAAAAGTCAAAAACTCAATTCTAGAGGCTGCCCAAGCAGGCTGCGAGCTGATTGTCTTCGGTGAGGGTCTAGTTCCAGGCTATCCTTGGTGGTTGTCCATCACGCATGCATCCGCCTGGGACAATCGGGTACAAAAAGAAATCCATGCTCACTATGCCCGAAATGCGGTACAGATCGAAAATGGGGAATTGAAATCGATTCAAGACCTTGCTAAGGAAAATAGGATTGCCGTATACCTTGGGATCATCGAACGGCCGCAGGACCGGGGAGGACATAGCCTCTACTGCACTTTAGTCTATATCGATCCTCAGGGAGAAATCCGATCCGTTCACCGCAAACTCCAACCCACCTACGATGAGCGTCTCACTTGGGCTCCCGGCGATGGGCAAGGACTACAGGTTCATCCGCTCAAGGCTTTCACAGTGGGAGGACTCAACTGCTGGGAAAACTGGATGCCATTAGCCCGAACCGCACTTTATGGCCAAGGAGAAAATCTCCACATCGCAGTCTGGCCAGGCGCGGTAAGAAATACCGAAAACATCACCCGCATGATCGCTCAGGAATCTCGGTCCTTCGTGATTTCTGTCTCCAGCCTGATGCGGAAAAGCGACTTTCCTGCCAATACACCACAATTGGATGTGATTTTGGAAAATTGTCCAGAAGTGCTTGCTGATGGCGGCAGCTGCATTGCTGGACCTGACGGCAAGTGGATTTTAGAACCTGTCGCCAACCAAGAAGGATTACTGATTCAAACCCTGGATTTCAATAAGGTTTTAGAAGAGCGTCAAAACTTCGATGCAGTTGGGCATTATTCAAGACCTGATGTGCTGGAGCTCAGAGTAAATAGGGAGAGGCAGAGTTCGGTGAGGTTTGAGTAATATCTCTCCGGAACCATTACCCCCATTTCTAGCTGTCATTCAACGGGTTTGATCTAAGTGATTTTTTCATTTACTTATATCAAACTTAGCCCCAGCCTTATGAAGTACAGCCTCACCATTTGCTTGGCCATTCTATTGGCCATCCCACCCTCTTTTTCCCAAATCAAACTTAACCCTGCCCCAGACCGAAAGTCAGATGAAGGGGAAGGTCCTTTTGAACGCCTCATCATCCGAGGCGCGATCGTCATTGACGGGACCGGTGCACCGCCGGCAGGACCTGCAGACATCGTGATCGAAGGAAACAAAATCGTGGAAATCCGACAAGTCGGAATGCCAAAAGTTCCAATCAAAGACTCCGATAGACCTCAAGGCGCTACCAAAGAAATCGATGCTCATGGTTCCTATGTCATGCCTGGGTTGATCAATCTTCACGCTCATGTGGGTGAGGCCAAAAAATCTCCAAACGCCGAGTACCCCTATAAACTTTGGTTGGCACATGGCATTACGACCATCAGAGGAGTACCTGCGGAAAATGTCGCTTGGACTCAAAGTGAGAAAAAACGAAGCGCTGCCAATCAGATTGTCGCTCCACGAATCATCGCTTTCCACACCATGGGATCTGGAGAAAACTGGAAAGGCGGACCAGTTCACACACCTGAAAAAGCCAGGGAATGGGTCCAATGGGCCTCCACCCAAGGGGTAGAAGGAATCAAGTTTTTCAATCATCCTCCGGATGTGCTTAAAGCTGCCATAGACGCAGCGCATGCTAATAAAATGGGGACGGTAGCTCATATCGCACAACCGATGGTTGCTCAAACCAATGCCCTAGATGCCGCAAGAATGGGTTTGGATGTATTGACCCACTATTACGGCTTATTTGAATCTCTTTACAAAGACGAGGACATTCAGCACTGGCCAGCCGAATTCAACTACAATGACGAGCAGCACCGCTTCAGTCAGGTGGCTTACCAATGGAACAAAATTCATCCTAGAGGAAGTAAGCCATGGCAAGATCTGATCGATGAATTTTTGAAACACAAGCTGATCCTAGACCCGACCATGACTGCCTATCTCGCAGGTCGTGATCTGATGCGTGAGCGCAATGCAGAATGGCATCAAGAATATACCCTGCCCACCCTTTGGGATTTTTACACTCCAAATCGGGAAAATCATGGCTCCTATTTCTACAATTGGACGACTTGGGATGAGACGGCTTGGAGAAATTTCTACAAAGTCTGGATGTCTTTCCTCAACGATTACAAAAATGCGGGCGGAAGAGTCACTGTAAGCGATGATGCTTCCTTTATCTATAACCTTTGGGGATTTGGCTACATCGAGGAAATGGAGCTGTTGCAAGAAGCAGGCTTTCACCCCTTGGAGGTAATTCGTGGCGCCACGATGCATGCGGCAGAAGCGATCTTTGGACCAAAGGGAAAACCGATCGAGTATGGGGTGATCCGTCCGGGATTGCTGGCAGACCTAGTGATCGTGGATGAAAACCCAATAGAAAATCTAAAAGTCCTCTATGGTACTGGCTTTCTAAAATTAAATGATGAAACCAACCAACTCGAGCGGGTTGGCGGGGTAAAATACACCATCAAAGACGGAATCATTTACGATGCAGAAAGACTTCGCCAGGATGTCAAAAACATGGTAAAAGCTCAAAAGGAAAATCTAAAATAGAATACTTAAAAAGACGGTTAGGTGTCAACTGACCGTCTTTTTTTTACTTGGGAGGTAAAACTAAACTTCCAAAAATCCTTTCAGAAAAGTACCCCATTAAAAACTTTTTCAGCTACAAGCCCTACACCCCATGTCGGTAAATACCTGATTTTTCCTTAGTTTTTAGGGAGATTGACTTACCGATGATTTTGAGATTTCTTCCCCTCCTTTTTCTTGTTTCTATACTCGCCTCATGTAGTCCCGAACTTCCGGAAGAGGTTCAGGTAGCTTATGAGGAATTGCCCGAGGCCTTGGATTTCAACATCCACGTGAAGCCCATTCTTTCAGACAAATGCTTCGCTTGTCACGGCCCCGATCTTGCTGCGCAAAAGGCAGGATTAAGCCTACACACGGCTGAGTTTGCCTTTGCTGCATTGAAGGATTCCCCCGGAAAAGTGGCCATCAAACCGGGCAGCTTACGAAACAGCGAGCTGTTTCACCGGATCATTTCTGAGGATCCGGAATACCAAATGCCCTCCAAAGAATCTAATCTTACCCTCAGCCCTCGAGAAAAAGCCATCCTGATCAAATGGATCGAAGACGGCGCCGAATACAAAAAGCACTGGGCTTTTATCACTCCCGAAAAACAGGAACCACCAAAAGTCAAAGACAAAACCTGGCCCAAAAATCCCATCGACCAGTTTGTGCTAAGCAAACTAGAATCGGAAGGCATCTCCCCCTCTCCCGAAGCGGACAAAGAAACCCTCCTGCGTAGACTCAGCCTAGACCTCATCGGCTTGCCTCCCAGTGAAGCGGAAATGGATGCCTTTCTAGCCGATAAGTCTCCAAATGCCTATGAAAAACAGGTAGACCGATTGCTCAAGTCGGTGCATTATGGAGAGAAAATGGCGCTCCACTGGATGGACATTGCCCGGTACGCGGATACGCACGGCTACACCGTAGATCGGTATCGGGATGCCTCACCTTACCGGGATTGGGTGATTCAGGCCTTCAACAAAAACCTTCCCTACGACCAGTTTATCCGAGACCAGCTCGCCGGAGACCTGCTTCCAAATCCTTCCAAAGACCAACTAATCGCCACGGCTTTTAATCGTATCCATCCTCAAAATATGGAAGGAGGAATCGTCGAGGAGGAATTTCGGGTGGAGTATGTCGTCGATCGCACAAGTACGATGGGACAGGCTTTTATGGCCCTCACGCTGGGCTGCGCCCGATGCCATGATCATAAATACGACCCCATTTCCCAGAAAAACTTCTTTGAGCTTAGCAGCTTTTTCAACCAAGTAGACGAGGCTGGACAGATCTCCTGGGACGATGCCACCCCTGCCCCGACCATGCTGCTGACGGATGAGAAAAAGGATCAATTGCTAGCTTATCTTTTAGGAGAAAAAGAAAAGCAGGAAGCCAAACTGGAGCAAACCGCCAAAGCAGAAGAAACTGCTTTTCAAACGTGGCTAGGTAGCAAAGCTTATCAAAAAGAGGCCGCAAAAGATTTCCCAGCCAGTCGAGTGGCCTTTTTTCATTTTGACCAAAACATCATCCAAAATGCGCTCAAACCCACCCAAAAAGGCAGCATGGAAAGCAGCGAGGTCAGAAATCAGACGCCAAGCTATGTGGAAGGCCGAAAGGGAAAAGGCATCCGACTCAACGGAGATGCTTGGCTGAATCTGGGCGAGGTGGGAATCTTTTCCAGAAGCGAACCCTTCTCGGTCAGCACATGGATCTCGGTTCCCAAAAACCTGACTGATGGCGTGATTTTTCACAAAGGTTCCGGTGCCGTGCTCTACAACTGGAGGGGCTATCACCTAAGCTTGAAAAACAACCGACTCGAACTCCTGATGGCCCATACTGCACCGTACAATGCCATCACCAAACTTACCGAGCAGGACATTCCGCGGGATCAGTGGATCAATCTGACGCTAACCTATGACGGTTCGTCCAAAGCCAAAGGCCTTCGGGTATTCCTGAACGGAAAAGAACTATCCACCATTACCACCCAAGACAACTTGTACAAAGACATTCTCTTCAAAGGTGGTCAACCCGGACTGCAAGTGGGTGCCGTTTGGCGAGGAAAAGGGCTCAAAGAAGCCGTGGTAGACGAGGTCAGTGTCTACGATCAGGAACTTTCCCCACTGGAAATTGTACAGATTTTCAATCCTTCGGAATACAAAGCCATCCTTTCTCGTACTCCGGATCAATTGGACCAAACGCAAAAAGCTTCACTGAAAAAGCTCTACCTCAACGCGCACTCCAAGCCCTACCGAGAAACCATGAAGGAGGTCATAGCCAAGCGAAAAGCCTATTCCGATTCGGTGGAAGTCATTCCAGAAATGATGATCATGAAAGATCGGGCGCAACCTAGGCCTACCTACATTCTCACACGCGGGGAATACAGTCAGCACGGTGAGGAAGTTTTTCCAAATACCCCTGAGAGTGTCCTTCCCATGCCGGACAACCTGCCCAAAAACCGACTCGGCTTGGCCCAATGGCTTACCGACCGAAAGCATCCCCTCACCGCTCGGGTAACCGTCAACCGCTATTGGCAGAATTTCTTTGGAAAAGGACTGGTAGCCACTTCGGAGGATTTTGGAAATCAGGGCCAGCTTCCTTCCCATCCCGAATTGCTGGATTGGTTGGCTGTGGAGTTTCAGGAGTCAGGCTGGGATGTCAAAGCCATGCAGCGCCTGATCGTCACCTCTGCTACCTACCGACAAGACTCCAAGAATCGCCCCGACCTTAAGGAAAAAGACCCTGAAAATATGCTTTTGGCGCGAGGTCCCGCAGTGCGATTGCCCGCCGAACTCATCCGAGATCAGGCATTGGCTGCTTCAGGATTATTGCATCGGGAAGTGGGAGGTAAAAGTGTCTTCCCTTACCAGCCTGAAGGTCTTTGGCAAGTCAATGGGGCAAATTACCCGCAGGACACCGGAAAAAATCTCTACCGTAGAAGCCTTTACACCGTTTGGAAACGGTCAGTGCATCATCCAACCATGGCGATTTTTGACGCGCCAGATCACAGTGTCTCTGTGAGCAAGCGACAGGAAACCAACACGCCTTTGCAGGCTTTGGCCCTGCTCAATGACCCGACATTTGTCGAGGCCTCCAAAGTACTTGGCGAGCAGATGAGCCTTTTCACCTCTCCCGATCAAGCGATCTCGGCCACTTTTCGCAAGCTGACAGGCAGAAAGCCGCTCGAAAAAGAACTGGAGATTTTACTCCAATTGAGAGAAAAAGAACATCAAAAATTCAAGACCGATCCCGCCAAACTCAAAGGTTGGCTGGCTACCGGGGAATATTCCATTTCGCCCAACCTTGACCCAAGCGTGGTCGCAGCCAATGCCGTCACGGCAAGTGCCATCATCAATTCGGACGCTTTTTTAACCAAACGCTAACATGAGCCATCATCACGACGCCCCACTTCGCTCGAGCAACCCGGACCTGCAGGAGATCGAGAAAAAAATGGACCGAAGGAGATTCCTGACCCGAACTTCCTTGGGGATTGGGTCATTGGCTTTGGGTTCGCTCATGGGTATGGAAAAGATTTTTGCAGGAAATTCCTTGGTTACTCCTCCTAGTCCCGAATCAGTTCTGGCCGACTTGGGACTGCCCCACTTTATGCCCAAAGCCAAGCGGATCATCTACCTCTTCCAAAGCGGTGGGCCTTCCCAACTGGATCTGTACGACTACAAGCCCAAGCTCGTAGACCTGCACGGACAGGAGCTTCCTGACTCAGTGCGGGATGGACAGCGACTCACCGGCATGAGTGCAGATCAGAGTTCCTTCCCCATGGCAGCTTCGGCTTTCAAATTCCAGCAATACGGACAAAGCCGGGCCTGGGTCTCCGAGCTCATGCCCAAAACGGCGGAGATTGTGGACGAGCTCTGCTTTATCAAAAGCATGCAGACCGCTCAGATCAACCACGATCCTGCCATTACCTTTTTCCAAACAGGACATCAGCTGCCCGGCCGACCTTCCATGGGTGCTTGGCTGAGCTATGGACTGGGTTCGGACAATCAAAACCTCCCTGCTTTTATCGTTTTGGTTTCCAAAAATGCCGTGCAAGATCAGCCGCTTTACGCCCGACTTTGGGGCAATGGCTTTCTCCCTTCTCAATACCAAGGCATCCAATTCCGCTCCGGAAAAGACCCTGTCCTCTACCTCGGTAACCCGGAGAATTACGACGGAAAAGACCGGAGGGAAATGCTCGACTACCTCAAGTCGCTCAATGAAGTGCAACACGACACCTACGGGGATCCGGAAATCAGCGCACGCATCGCTCAGTATGAAATGGCGTTTCGCATGCAAACCTCCGTTCCCGAAGTCACCGACATGTCCAAGGAACCCGACTGGGTCTATGAACTCTACGGGGAGGAAAGCCGTGACCCGGGTACCTATGCCGCCAACTGCCTCTTGGCCCGAAAGCTGATCGAAAAAGACGTGAAGTTTGTCCAACTCTACCATCAGGGTTGGGATCAGCACGGCAACCTCCCCGGAGGCATCCGCAACCAATGCCAAAAAACCGATCAGGCCACAGCGGCCTTGATCAAGGACCTCAAGCAACGGGGTTTGTTGGAAGACACCTTGGTGGTCTGGGGTGGGGAATTTGGCAGAACGGTGTACAGTCAAGGAACACTGACTGCGGATAACTATGGGCGGGACCATCATCCCCGATCCTTCACCAAGTGGATGTGCGGCGCAGGAGTGAAGCCTGGTTTTATCCATGGGGAAACGGACGACTTCGGCTACAACGTGGTCAAAGATCCTGTGTCTGTTCACGACTTGCAGGCTACGATCCTTCACCTGTTTGGCATTGATCACGAGCGGCTGACCTTCAAGCATCAGGGCCGAAGATTCCGACTGACCGATGTAGAAGGCCATGTGGTACAAAACATTCTGACCTAGGCCCATGAGCGAAGATTTACTCACCTTTTTCGGGCGCTTCCACCCCCTTTGGGTGCATTTACCCATTGGCTTTCTGGTTTTGGCTGTACTGATGCGAGCCTATGGAGATTG
>CALRRX020000005.1:0-19483 GCA_943370675.1 Reyranella massiliensis 521
AAATTGACCCTCCAAATTGGTCAGATTAGGGCGCTGAATGCGCTGCAATGAATTGAATAATTCTAGGCCACGTTGATACTGAAGTGAATTGGAAAAATTGCTCACATCATATTTAGAAGTGTACGCATGTGTAATATTGATGCTGCTGAATCTTTCACTCAGGCCTTTCAATCTAGATAATCCTCGGTAGTCCAGTCTCCAGTTTGGTAATGGAGTTTTTGGGAATGGATTTAAGCTCGCTGTGCTTGGGTCTTTTCCTAAATATGCCGCAAGGAAGGAAGGAATCAATACATCTTGTCCGTTGATACCAAACTCACCGGGAGCAATTGATTCATTTTCCAGTCTCTGCTGAATGATCGATCTGTAGCGTTCAAAATTTGAAAACAGCTCTGATTCATTCTGAGAGTTGTTTTTGGCAAAAGTGGTTCCGATCATCACAGTAGTGATGCTGTATGATCCAAGTCGGCTAGGACTAAGCGATTGAAAATCTCCAGGTGATTCGAAACTATTTCTAAAAATCTCATTAAAATCCCCTGTTTCTCTTTTTGTAGCTTCCAAAGTTAATCTAAAGTCTCTTATGGGCTCAGCTAATCCTGTGAATCTCATAGTGGTAACTTTATTTTGCTTGAAGCTTTGAGTAAGTTCCGGACTTGGTGCCATGTTCCCTCCAAAGGCCAATTGGTTTCGGATGGCTGGATTTTGACTACCAAAGACATAGGCCCATCCTGGATTTTCCCAAGCTCTATCCATGCCAAGTAGCCCTGTGTTTGGCATAAATCCGGGTAGGAAGGTGCCTTCTACCACTCCATAATTGAAAGTAACCTCCTTCAGCATCATTAGGAACTTAACTAGCCCATTTGTGAATGGGGTGCCTATCGTATCAGTCGCATCAGTGCTTGGTCTTCCAGGAATACTAGGACGTTTTGGTGCGTTTAGCGCGGCGAGTTTCTTGTTTTTATTGTAAAGCTTGATAAGATCCAGTTTACCAGTGATGTTTTGATCTCTGGTGTTTTGGATCACATTACCCAAAGAATCCCGCTGTCCAATAGCGCCCGTCTGCCAAGTGTAAGTGGTGATATACCTGTAGTCTGCCTGTATCCAATCTGTCAGAGGAAGCTTGTTAAATGGAATCGTATAGTTGACCGTTGCAGAATGGTTGTAATTGGTCGTTCTTCCCATTCTCCAGAAATTGGCTTTTACAGAATCAATTTTCGCCTGAGTATCCAAATCACCTTCCGGTTCATCCACTACAGCTGCGGCTCTAGATATAAAATCCACTCTCAGGTTATTAGTAATATCCCAGTTGACTGTAACAGAACGATTCAAGAAGAACGATTTTTGAAAAAGAGGATCCACTCCAGATGTACTTAGTTGATCATTTCTATATTGGGATCGCATGAATCTTCTATCCACATCCATTCTTGCCAAAAACTGAGTAGGAGCTAGGTTGAGGTTAAAATCCTTGATTAGTTTCAGGTAAGGACTGTTCATTCCTTCTGATTTTTGGAAAGGGGCAATTCTCAATTCTTTGGGGGAGAAGCTGTAGGTAACGTTTCCTCTGTTTGTTTTGAAATTATAAGCCTGAAGTTGGGCATTGGTCTGTGTTACCGTTCCCACTGCGTAGGAGAAAAAGACATTTGAGAGGTCATAGAAACGGCTTGGAGCTTCAGGGTTTTTCTTGAGCTTCTTTACATTATTGAAGCTCAGGTTACGTCTGCTCAATTGATCCAAAGCAATGTCTCGATAGGCATCCTTTTCAGCGTCTGTTTCAAACTTGCCCAAAGCCATATCAAAAGGGACATCCGGATTCAGTGGATCGTACTCAGGGCGAGTACTTGCATTTTCTACAGAGAAATACATGGGGATACTCACTCCAAGAGCTTTTGGAAGAAGTTTGTCCACTTCTACATTGGTCGAGATATCATACTGAGTAGTCGCCTGACGGGATCTTTGGGAAAGTTTGGTTTCCAAGCCCCCAAATCCAATTGAATTATGTCTGATAGAAGCAGACACGACTGCAAGATCTGCGATTTTGGTGTTCAAATAGGCATTGGCGGCCCAACCATTATTTTTAGTAAAACCGGTGACTCGGAGCTCATTGGCCCAGACGCAAATGTTCTTTGCAGAGCCACCACCTGTGCCTGGATTTCTAACCCCAATCATCATCCCCTGAACCATACTCAGTTCGGGACGACCCACCACGGTTACCTTGTATTGTCGGATGGTTTTAGAAAATGGCAGGGTCAGCGGTGACTGAGTATTATCTCGATCTACCTTTACTCCTACAATTTCCTGAATGGCAATATCTAGCTCGTTCTCTTCCGGCCACACGATTCGAGGATCATTTGAACCTAAAGAAGATATTTTCAGAGGTATTTCGATCTCATAATAGTTGTCTGTGTAGTCCGTACCCAATCTCAAGAAGGCAGAAACCTCTCCATCCTGTGCGTCATCGCTGTTGGCATGGAAAAACATCTTGATTCGCTCGTATTGAACGAGATCAATGGTTAAGTTCTTGAAAACAGCTCTGGCATCTTTTGGAGCAAGGTCTTCTACACATATTCGAAGTGATTGCTCATTGAGCCTTCTTTCTACAGTAGAGGTATTGTCTCGATCTCTTTGAATGCCTGGAGGAAGGACGTATGGGCTGGACTTGTCACTTCCCTGAGCATTTTGCTCAATATTGACCACATCCACTGTAACGTTGGAATTGTCCGGTTCAGGAATTTCAAAAAATCCTCGTTCGAATAGTGACTCTTGGAATACCCTCCATTGGCTTCCGACCATTCTGAATTCTGCCATTCTCAAGACCACCGGCTGCGCAAAGTCAGTCAGGTAAGTTCTGATCCACCTAATTGACTTGAATCCTGTGATATCACCTTGTACCCGATCAGGCTGTCTTACTGGGATTCTGAACAAATACCAATTGACCTGCTCTCCCGATTCAGTGTGGGTCACTTTATCCACAATGTAGTTTTCACCTACATTCAGTTGGCCTGGTCTGAGGTCAATTTCATACTCGTAGTAGTTCTCGAGCTCATTGATGGTGTTATCAGAATTTAGGTCTTCGTTGTCTGGATTGTTAGTGCCCGAAGGAGTATAGGGTAAACTCGGATCTGCCGAAACGGGCGTGTTTCCCTCCGTACCGTTAAACTTTTTGTATCGCTCTAGAATTTTTGTGTCTGACTCGTCAAATCTGGAGTCAAGGTAATACTGAAATGCATCGGCAGAGACGTCTTGTTCGATCACATTTTTTACTGCAGGAGAAACAGTCAATCGATCCAAAAAGCGGGACTTGAAATAGGTCGGTTCCTCTTCGTTTTTCAATCCATCTAAGCCCACATCCTGATTGACTCGCGAAGCTGTGGAGTTGTCAAATGCTGGGATTAGAAACTGCTGTCTGGTGATTCGGCCCCATTCATTTTGATTTGTTTCAGCGGGATCTCCATCTGCCGGCAGTCCGTTTTCGAAGGCGTGGCTTCCGTCCTTCAAGACATCTTCGGCGATGTCACCAAGGTTAAGAAATAGCTTTCCACCTGTGGTATTGTTTTGGTTGAAAATCCCGTCCAATACTTTACCATTTTCACCTGGCAGGAATGGATCCATCATCCAGAATTCAATGTACTCGATGTTGGTTCGGTCAAAATCCACCTCGGTAGTGATCGCGCGAGTTACGCCGCCGTAGTTTGATCTAGGATTAGGAAGTAAGCCTTCGGAAGTGAGGTTGGGAATATAGTTATACATTCCTCGCTCATGAGGAAAATATGCCAGCTCAAACAAAGGCTGAGGAACTACAATTACATCACGATCTTGATTTTTGAAGATTTCTTGAGGAATTACTCTCCGGACATAGTGATTTCTTCTGTCTTGAGAATTGATATTTGACGGTACTCCAGGACCACTTTCTCTGTAAAAAATATTATCGATGTTGTACCATGCTAACCTCGCTCGTCGATATGCCTGACCTAGGTTGTCTTCCGTTTGATTACTAAGGTCAAATCGATTATCCGGAGTTTTTGGAGTGGAGCCAAGTTTCCAGGTTTGGTTTGCTTGAGCTCCTAGGAAAAATGGAGTGACTGCGGCTTCGAAATCATCGATGTAGGAAGCAGCATCCCCATTTACCGTGTTTGAAGTTCCAGGGATCAGGTGAGCAAACTCCGCATTAAACTGGACCAGTGATTTTTCTTTGGTATCTGTGAACGGAAGGGCATCTGCCAATTTGGTCAAAAGACGGGATTCATCATTGAAATTGACATCCAAGCCCCATAGACTATTGCGAAGTGTCTCATTTCCGGTGGCAATTCGAGTCACATTTGGTCGCTCATTCAGATAAAGGAATGTACCTCCTACATTCAATTTTTTGCTTGCCAGGTAGTCAAGTCTCGTTCCAATAAGGCTTCGTGTTTGGAAGGATACCAAATCCGCCTTTTCAAAGCTGACATTGATTTGTTTTCCCGACTGTAGAATCGCATCATTGATGATGACCAATCGACCCACATTGTAATCGACCGTGTAGTCTACCCCCTCAGTCAAAGGGATGTTACCTGCCTGTACGATCACACTTCCTGGGGAAATATTCAAACCTGGAAGTTGAATTTCACTTGCCGAGCCTGCTGTCAACCGTCCTTTGATGAAAAACTTATTCAGTCTTGTGACCAATTCTGCATCTGCTTGGGTAGTTCGATATAGGGTGTCATAGACATACTTGTCCTTGAGTACAAGTTCTTCTGGATTAAATCGTCTCGAAAGGTTCGAACCAAAAGGCTCTAGAACAGGGAAAATCAAAAGTCCACGATCCGAAAGCATTGTGATCCCTTCCACAAAGTCAAAGTTGCCGTCAGGGGAGGGGTCATTTTGTGGATTGAGATTGTCCAAACCTGTTAGGCGGATCAAAGGGACATCCTTGACATTAGCTCCTTCGAGAAGTGATGGGTTATCTAGACCTGTGCGATCATCTCTGTAAATTACTTGCAGTTGAAAACCATCTCTCATGATTTGACTCGCATTGAGACTGTAGACGTTTTTCATCATCAAATCCCAAGTGGGTACTCGGGTATTGATTCGAGCAGGTCGGAGAAGCTTTAAGAAGATCAGCTCATCTTCTCTTCTCGTTTGGTAATCTTCAGTCAATTCACCGACTTTGAATACTTGGCCGTTGTAGGTGTATTCATAGGAGACTGCCAATACTTCATCGTTTTGAAGTCTGCGGAAAAGGGAAACAAAACCAAGTTGAGCATTGAAAAAGTACTCCTTTGGGTCTAGTTTTCTTGCTCCGTTTATTTGTTCAAAATCCACTCCTTTTCTTAACCCCAAACTGGATTCCAACGCTCTGGAACCAGTGTCAAAAGGTCTGAAGCTTGGATTGGAGCTGATATTGGAATAGAGCTGATTGGCAGCGTTGCCTGCAGGGCTTCCCGGATTACCTGGCCCGATGGAGGGATTGGTAGGATTAAGCAATACGCGTCCTTCTCCCAAATCCATGAATGCAGCAAAATTCCGTAGCGTTTCCGTGTTGGTGGCCCTGTTCATGATGTATACTTCGACACGGGTAATGTTGACACCTGAAAGGACCTGAGGAAGGCCTCTGAGCCAGCGTTCGTAATTTTCTCTGAAAAAGTGACTTAGGAAAAAGTGCCTATTTTCGTCGTATCGAGAACCTTGAATGTCAAAAGATCTTCCTTGTCCATTGGCATCGATCACCAAATTATCTCTCCTGCCTCGCTGTGTCGATGCTACTGCGGTCACGTTTAGCTTGCCGAATTTCATTTGGGTTTTGACCCCAAAAAGGTTTTGGGCTCCTTGAATCAGTCGGTTTTGAACAGGCATGCTGACATTACCCAGCTCAACCGATTGAAGGATATCTTCGTCAAATCCGTCATACTCCAGTTTGAGCTGATTTTGGAAGTCAAAAGAGTTATTGGAGTCAAAGTTTGCTCCCAGTTTCATTTTTTGACCCAAATTTCCATTCACAGCCATTTGGATTTGCTGCTGGAAGTTGAAGCCGCCGTTTTGCTGTTGACGAATGGGAAGCGTGGGATTGTCTACTCTTCTAAAAATGGCACCAAAGTCAAGATTGACGTAGCCTGTGGGTGTGATATTTACGTCACTTCCTCCAAAAATCCGATCAAACGTAGGGCTCACGGTCATCGGAGGGATCAGGTTTCTTCCTTCTACGGCACTTTCTCCGTCCATTCCTCTCGCTCGAGTCCTCCAATAATCTTGTCTGACTCGGTACTCCTGAAGTTGAGAAAATTTATCAAACTCATACTCCTGCTCATTGCCCACTCGGGTACTATCCAGCTGATCTACAATGTTATATCGAAGAGTAGAATCTACCTTAACCTCTACCTGCTGATTGACAGGTGGGCTTGGGATAAAAGGGGATCTCTGGACTAGAAATGGGTTACGGTAAGGATATAGAGGATTTGTCCTCATATTTTGCCAAAGCAAAAACGAGGGAGAAAGTCTCCTTAAGTTAAGAGAATCGGTTCGGGATCTAGTATCCGATGTTTGTTGAGCTTTGGCAGGTGATAAGGCCAATCCTAATGCCAACAGTAACAAAGAGAATTTTAGAACATTCCGAGATTTCCCCCACCAAAAAGTCAATAACTCCTGAAAGTTCAATCCAGTTTCTGATTAAGGTGTCTTTAAAGATGCTTTAATTAAATCTTCTAAGGAAATTTCTCCAGTGGTTTTTTTCAACACTTGGGCTATATTTTTTTCAGCTACAGCCTTTGGGAAACCCAAAGTAATTAAAGCTTGCAACGCTTCTTCACGGATTTTATTGCTTGATTTCAGGAATCCAAGAGGGGCGGTCAGATCACCTGTAGTTGATTTTCCAACTTTATCTTTTAGCTCTAAAATGATCCGTTGAGCGGTTTTGGCTCCTATACCTTTGACTGCTTGAATTGTGCCTACGTCACCGGACAATATTGCGTGTTCGATTTCTTCGGAAGAAAGAGATGATAAGATCATCAATCCGGTGTTTGGCCCCACTCCGTTGATAGAGATCAGCAGGAGAAAGAGCCGCTTTTCTACTTCCTCCTTAAATCCGTAAAGGGTATGAGCATCTTCTTTGATATGCAAAAAGGTGAGGAGACGTATTTGCTCCTCATCTTTGATCTTTGCGTAAGTCTGAAGTGAAATTTTTACTTGATAGCCAATTCCCCCCACATCTATGATCACATAGGTTGGGTCTTTGAATACCAATCGGCCGCTCAAGTAGGCAATCATAGGTTCATTTTGCTGGTTTGGGCATCCACCACGGCGATGGCTACCATGTTGACAATTTCTCGGATTGAGCTACCCAACTGAAGGATGTGAACAGGCTTGTTCATTCCCAACAGGATCGGTCCAATGGCTTCGGCATTTCCTAGTTCTGCTAGGAGCTTGTAAGCAATATTTGAAGAAGCCAAATCTGGGAAAATCAATGTATTGACTGCTTTGTCTTTGTGGGCAAGGGCAGAAAAAGGATAGATTTCTCGTTGGATTTCCTGATTCAGTGCCACATTGGCTTGCATTTCTCCTTCGATGATAATGTCGGGATATTTTTCTTTAGCCAAGGCGGTTGCTTTGGCCATTTTTGCAGGAATATCTCCCTGGGCTGACCCAAAGTTGGAATAGGAAAGTAAGGCGATTCGCGGCTCCATGTTAAAGAATTTCACCGCATTGGCTGTGAGCCCGATGATGTCTACCAACTCTTCTGCAGTTGGGTTAAGATTTACCGTAGCATCAGCGAAGAAATAGGGTCCCCGAGGAGTGTTCATGATATACATCCCGGCTACTCGATTTACCCCTTTATTTACGCCAATCGTTTGTAGCGAGGGAAGAATTGTCTTAGGATAATCTCTAGTCAAACCTGAAATAAACGCATCCGCTGCACCTGTTTCGACCATAAGTGCACCGAAATAGTTTCGCTCCCTTACCAGTCTATTGGCATCATAGATGGTCATACCTTTCCGCTGACGCTTGTTGGACAGGATTTTTCCAAAGGTTTGGATTCTCTCTTGCTCTTCCGCATCTACAGGGTCAATGATGGTGACACCCCCTAGATCGAGTGAGTTTTCTGCGATCAAGGCTAGGATTCTTTCCTTATTTCCCAATAGGATAGGAATTGCGATTTTCTCATCGCGAATAATCTGAGCAGCTTTGAGGATTTTAAGGTTGTCCGCCTCGCCAAAGACCACCCGTTTCGGATCTTTTTTGGCACGACCAATGACAATAGACATTAATCGCTGGTCAATACCTATCCGCTTTTGAAGTTCCAGTTCGTAAGCTTCCCAATCTTTGATTTCTTTTTTTGCGACTCCAGATTCTATGGCAGCTTTTGCCACTGCGGGAGCGATGGTGGTGATCAGTCTTGGATCGACTGGCTTTGGGATAAGATAGAATCTTCCAAATCCCAAATTGGTCTCTCCGTAGGCTTTATTTACAATCTCGGGGACAGGCTCTTTGGCTAATTTGGCAATGGCTCGAGCTGCCGCCAGCTTCATTTCTTCATTGATCACGGTGGCTCTGACATCCAAAGCTCCACGGAAAATGTAAGGGAAACCAAGCACGTTATTGACTTGATTAGGATGGTCTGATCGTCCTGTAGCCATGATCACGTCTTGTCTAGCCGCAATGGCGGTATCATAGGCAATCTCTGGATCTGGATTAGCTAGCGCAAACACGATGGGATTTGCCGCCATACTTTTAATCATTTCCGCGGAGATGATGTTGCCTGCCGAAAGCCCCAAAAACACATCTGCTCCAGGTAATGCCTCCGAAATGGAGTTGATATTTTTGTCAGTGGCAAATTCCTGATGGATGTCAAGAAGTCCTATTCGGTCTTTTTTGATGACTCCATCTTTGTCACATACGATGATGTTTTCCTTTTTTACACCCAAGCTAACATAGAATCGAAGGCATGAAATTGCTGCGGCACCTGCACCACTGACGACAAGCTTGATGTCTTGAATTTTCTTTTCAACAATTTCAAGGGCATTGAGCAAAGCTGCCCCTGAAATGATCGCCGTACCGTGCTGATCATCGTGCATGACAGGGATTTTCATCTGCTGCTTCAGAGTTTGCTCGATTTCAAAGCATTCAGGGGCCTTAATGTCTTCCAGGTTTATTCCTCCAAATGTTGGCTCAAGGGAGCGGATGATTTGAATCAGCTTTTTGGGATCTTTTTCATCTACTTCCAAATCAAAAACATCAATCCCAGCAAATTTTTTAAAAAGTACGCCTTTTCCTTCCATTACTGGCTTGGAGGCTTCGGGGCCTATGTCACCGAGGCCCAGAACAGCCGTTCCGTTGGAAATTACAGCGACAAGGTTTCCTTTAGAAGTGTATTTGTAGATGTTTTCAGGATCTAAAGCGATCTCTTTACAGGGTTCGGCTACTCCAGGGGAATAGGCTAGTGCTAAATCTAATTGGCTTGAAACCGGTTTGGAAGGTATTACTTCGATTTTTCCAGGTTTACCCTGGCTGTGGTAGTTGAGGGCATCCTCCCTCCTGATTTTAATCGCCATACATGCGTAGTTATACTGGGTCTAAGTCCCCTGGCTTTCCGTCCAACTCACATTGGTGTTTAAAAGTATGGTCTGAATTTCCCTTAAGGCATCTCTGTGCACTTCGTTAGGGAAAAAGACGAATCCTTCCATGTAGTAGAGTTTGCCTTTCTTCTCGTCTATCATCAGATATCCGAGGTAAGTGCCTCCCATACTCAAGTTGTTGGTTTTCCAGGTGCCTCTAATTTCGACCGTAAAATTATCATTTATCACCATGTTTCTGAACGATGGTGGGATTTGTTTTTCACTCGTCATGAAGGATTGAGCGTCTTCAGGATCCCCGAAAATGTGCTTGCTTGCAACAGAATCTCTAAGTTTCAGGATGTTCTCAGGGAATGTCTGCTCTTCATTTTTGTAATCTTGTTCGTAATAAAAAATACTGATATCAGGACGGTTTTGGTTAGGTGTAGGCTGTCTCAGCCACAAAAAGCTCTTTTCTGATTTTGCGATTTGGTAGGAGACGGGCGGCATGATTTCAATGCCAAGGTTGAGTCTTGCGTCATGTTGAGCAGCAGAATTTTTTCTGGCTAAAAGCCCTTTTTCCAATCTTCCTCGTTCTCTTACCTCAAAAAGGTTTTGAAGCTTGTCTTTATTTTTCCTCAAGTTGGAAATCAATTCTTCCTCCGTATTTCCAAAAAGGTACAGGACCTCTTGACCTTGGGCATATTCATCTTCCATTCTCAGGGAATAGATCGAGGGGTCCGCAGCTGCTTTTTCTTTTGACTCTTTAGAGAACTGTGCGTTGATTACCTGACTTCCTCCTCTCTTATCGTCAAATGTGGTCACATAGATCAAGTTGGTGTACATTTTCAGCATCCGGGTCATCGCCCTTGGGTCTACACGATGTACCTTAAACATAGCCTCTGATCGGATCATTCCAGGTAGATCTGCCTCAAATATTTCTCTCAATTCTTCCCCAACAGGCCCCGCCCATTTGGTAGAGTCTATAGCCAAAACGATTTCTCCTATTGATCCTTTGGCTTTGGGCTTTGAATTATTTTTAATTCCCATTGATTCTTGGTCACAGGAAATAAGTAGCACAGAAATTATTGCCAACAGGAAAGTATTTATCGCTTTCATAGGTAATTATGAAATGGGTTTGATTATTGAAAACTAAATTTGCTCAATTATTTTTTAAAAACCGTATACCTGGCCGGTTAAAAATTCTAAAGCCTTTTGAAGGAAATCAACCAATGATTAATCTCTGGCCTGGCTTGATGCTATTTGAATTCAGATTATTCAGTCTTTTGATCTGTTCTACTGAGAGGGAGTGTTTTTGAGAAATAATCCAAAGTGAATCTCCGGGTCTTACAGTGTAGGTTTTAGGGCCACTTGAACTGTTTTCGGCCAAACTTTTCTGATCAGGCTGACTTGGCGCTTTTCCTGAATAGATGTAGAGGGTCTGACCTACCTTGATCAAGTTTGAATTTAGATTATTCCACTCCTTGATATTGGAGACAGATACGTTGTGCTTGGATGCAATCGTGCCCAATACGTCACCTGATTTGACTTTATAAGTAATCTTTTCGGCAGTAGAAGATGCTTTTTCTACTGGTTTGATCTCAGCCAGCAAAGGAGATGGGGAAATTGTTTGGGTAGTTTTAGTGCCGAGCGAATCACTTAGCCAGGCCAAATTTTCTTTAATGAATAATGATTTTGCTTTCGGGATTCGGACGGCCATAGATTGGTTAGTCTCGGGGATAGTTCTTTTTTTGATCGAAGGATTAAGCTCTTCCAAATCCCTAATGCATAGATCTGTGAGTTCGGCCAAGCGATCAAGACTAAAAGCCCGATCAAATCTTACGGCCTCGTATTCAATAGGGTAGGTAGGTTCTTCCAAGTTTAAGTTATGCTCCTCCAGGTGATTTAAGACATAGAGCATTGCTTGAAACTGTGGCACATAGCTTCTGGTCTCTTTTGGTAAGTGGTTGTAGATCCCCCAAAAAGTCTTTTTTCCACCAGATCTTCTGATCGCCTTTCTTACGTTTCCAGGACCACAATTGTAGGCTGCCATCGCCACTTCCCAGTCGCCAAACATTCTGTAAAGCGATTTGAGATATTTAGCTGCAGCCAAAGTGGACATTTCAGGATCCATGCGATCATCAATGTCTTGATTTACATGCATGCCGTACATTTTACCCGTAGCAGGCATAAACTGCCAAAGGCCCATTGCGCCTACCCTTGATTTGATTTTAGGATCTAATCCGGATTCTACAATAGACAAAAACTGAATTTCAGTTGGGATTTCATGTTTGGAAAGGGTCTCTTCAAAAAGCGGGAAGAATTTCTCCTTCCTTGCCAATACCATCTTGATGTAATCTCTGTTTCGAACCGTGTAATATTGGATGAATGAAAAAATTCGATCATTGAGTTCAAAAGGCATCCCGTTTTCCATGGATTTGATTCGCTCAGCGATTTGCTCGTAAGTGAAATCAGGGATGTATTCGTAATGGTAGTTTGGAAGGATATCTTCGTTAAAAGTAACTGCCGCTTCCAAAGGTTCCTCTTGGGAAAAAGCATTGTGCAGAGGTAGCAGGCAGGTAAGAAGCGCAGGTACAAAGATTCTGAACAAATGCTTTTTCATAAAATACTGAGTTAAGAGGTTAATTCTGACAGGTAGTTGCTAAAGGCATACAATTCAGCTTCCTTAAATGAATTTGAGATGACTTGTAATCCAATTGGCATTCCTGACTTATCCTTGCCATTTGGGATGGAAATAGCAGGTACACCTGAAACTGAAGCCTGTACTGTAAACAAATCTTCCAAGTACATCGCTACAGGATCACCGCTATGCTCTCCAAACTTAAACGCTGTCGATGGCGTAGTCGGCATGATAATATAGTCAAATTCATTTAAAAGATTTTCAGTGTAGTCTTTAATCAACCTTCTGACTTTCTGTGCTTTGGTGAAATAAGCGTCATAATAGCTGGCTGAGAGCACAAAAGTGCCAAGCATGATTCTTCTTTTTACTTCTTCCCCAAAGCCTTCGCTACGTGTCAATTTGTACATGGACTCCAAATTTCGCGCCTTAGGAGAACGATACCCATATTTGACTCCGTCAAATCTGGATAGATTGGAGCTGGCTTCTGCTGTGGTGAGAATGTAATAAGTAGGAAGAATGTACTTGATCAGAGGAAATTGTACCTCTTTGACCTCGTGACCTTCAGCTCTGAGTTTATCTAGTATCGAAAGGGTATTTTCCTTGATTTCTTGCTGAAGTGCCGGAGATTCGAGGGTCTCTTTTAGATAAGCAATTTTTGCTTTTTTGTCAAAATGAAGCAACTCGCTGTAGTGAAGCACAGGCTTTCGGGATGAGGTGCTGTCCATTTCGTCATGCCCTGCCATGATTTCCATGACCAAAGCATTGTCTTTGACTGTCTTTGAAAAAATCCCGATAGTATCAAAGGAAGACGCATAAGCAATCAGACCCCATCTTGAAACTCTTGAGTAAGTGGGCTTCATTCCAACCACACCAGTAAATGCCGCCGGTTGCCTTACTGACCCTCCTGTATCGGTTCCCAAGGAAACAGTACAAAGATTGGCTTGTACGGCTACTGCAGATCCTCCGGATGATCCTCCTGGTACTCTTGATTCATCCATGGCATTGAGTACTTTGCCATGAGCTGAGTTTTCATTGGAACTACCCATTCCAAACTCATCACAGTTTAATCGGCCGATGACGATAGCGTCTTCGTCGATTAGTCGTTGCACTGCCGTGGTTGTAAACTGGGAGATGTATCCTTTCAGGATATTGGAGGAGGCGTTGGATTCATGTCCTGCGTAATTCAAGACATCCTTGATGCCGATGACCATACCGGCGAGTTTTCCGGCTTTGCCTTTGGCGAGTTTTTCGTCAATCTGATCGGCCTGTTCTAAAGCGGACTGGGCATAAACTTCGACGAAGGCGTTGAGATGCGCCTTCGTCTGGATGTTTTCTAAGTAATGGTTGACGATCGCTCGACAATCAGTTTCTTTTTTTTCGAGCGATCTTTTTATTTCGTCGAAAGAACTAAATTTTTCCAATGTCGATTGGCTTTCGGTATTACTTTTTGTTGTCTTTCAGCCCATCTTCAAGATCTTTCTGAACTTCTTTGGTGGCATCTTTGAATTCTCTGATACCACGACCCAGACCACGGGCCAATTCAGGGATCCTTTTAGCACCAAACAGAAGGAGGATAACGAGGATGATCAAGATCATTGAACCTCCGCCCATGTTTTGAATAAAACCTAATGTAGTCATGATGGTGTGTGTTTAAGGATATAAGGATTACAAATATACAACTGTAGGGCGCTTGACAAAGATTCAAGACCTCAGCTGTTCATCTTTTTTATGAACATACGAATTTAAGTGCTATCTGGATGTTATCCATCCTGATGGGTCCATGATTTGGAGTCCCTTCCAGACTTGAAAATGCACTTCGGCATTTCCTTCTGGATTATTGGCCACTTGGCCTACTATTTCTTTTGGTTTTACAGTTTGGCCTACTTTCACCGAAACTGATTTGAGTCTGCTGTATAGTGTAAAGTATTCTCCATGCTTGACTATGACAGTCAGCCCATATCCAGGCAGAGTGGAGATTTTACTTACAGTACCTTCAAAAACCGCCCTTACATTGGAGTTTGGCTGAGTTCGGATTTCTATCCCGTCGCTGTCCAGGACGATGCCTTTCAGCGTAGGGTGAGGGTAGGTGCCATATCCTGTCGTGATAAATCCGGTTTCAACAGGCCAAGGAAGCTTGCCTTTGTTTCCGGCAAATGAGCTGGAAAGTGCAGCTGCCTCGGGAGTCATTGGCATAGCAGTACCTGCTTTTTTGGTAGTGGTGCTGTTTTCCTTTTTGGATTCAGCTTCTGCTCTGCGGATTTCCTCCTCAATGGCCGCTTTGATCATCCTGTTGAGTTGATCCTGCTGTTTTTTAGCAGCAGCGATTTGGCGTTGGATATCCCGTTCTTTTCTAGAAAGGGTATTTACCAAGCCTTGCTGCTCTTTTCGCATTTTTTCGAGCTTTTCCTTCTCGGCTTTTTCTTCATCTAGCACTTTTACTTTGGTGAGTTTTCGCTCATCCAAAAGCGCCCTTTGATTGGATAAATCCGTGCTTAGCTTTTCTATTTGCGCGGCTTGCTGTTTTCTGCTGTCGCTATATTGTTTGAGGTACTTGAGCCTCATGTAGAGCTGATTGAAGTTGGCAGAACTGAATACAAAGGCAATAATGGAAAGTCCTCGATTCAGCTTGGATGAATTGTAGATCATCCGTGAATATTCTGCTTTCAAATCTTTTAGCTGGACCTCAAGGGAAGAAATTTTGTTTTCCGTGTCCGAGATTTCGTTGTTGATCAGTTTGACTTCGCGATCTATGGTATTGACTAGTCGGTTTTGAGTCTGAAACTGTCTAGTAAGTGCATTGAGCTCTCCGAGAGAGGTTTTTTTGGTTGCTGCGGTCTGCTTCAGAATTGCATCAAACTCCTTCAATCGGGTTTGAACCTCAATTTTTTCTCGTTCTAGCTCCTCTCTTGACTTTTTAGTCTGAGCTATTGCAGGGAATATTGTCAGAAATCCAAAAAAAATAAAGACGAGGCAAGAAATCCTTCTCATGATTACTTAAAAGCGAAATGGGAAACTTAACGGTGCAGATTTGGGGTCTATGGATGTCCAACTGACATGGATGCGAGTGTTTTGTCCTCCCTCAGGCAGCTGATAGGCAATCTTAAACAGGACCTCGGTGGGAAACGGCTGATTGTCTATATCCTGAAATTTGGGAAAACTGGCCAACACTGAACCTCGATCATCCAAGGAATTGCTAGAAAACTCACCCACTTTGCCATGGCTGGTTTCTACCTTGGTGAAATAGCGCACTTTGTCTCTGACCTGGGTCAATTCAAATTTTTTCCCAATACGCACCAATCTGTCTTCATAAGTCACAGGGAAAGGAATGTTTGCCCAAATGACATTTTGAAATAAATCCAGCGATAGCCGGAGTCCAAAAAGATTTTCAAACTCTTTGTAAGTAAGGTTGACATCGTCTCTTCCTACACGGTCTCGAATTTGAATTTTGTCTTGGGTGAAAAGACCTCGAATGGCTTCCATACCCATGCCAGGAGACATGGTAAACCACAGTACACTGTCTTTTTTGGCGCGTACGGTCAGAGTACCTCGGGTGATTTTTCCTGATTCTTCTTCGATCACGATTTTTGCCTTGGCGCTCAAGTAGTCATACTTTGCAGCGAGTGGAGTGAATTCCTCCATTTTTCCATCGCCTTCAAAAAGGACAACCTTTTTTGCACATCCTGCCATCAGCATCATTGCGGCTAGGATCAATCCTGTAAAAAATCTACTCATAATATTTTCCTTCTTTGATTTTCTGAGAAAGCTTGTCTGATGCTTCTGTCGTTCCTTCGGCTTTTTTCCACCAAGAGATGGCTTCCTGAATCTTTCCTAAATGATATAAAATATCTCCGTAATGCTCCATCATCACTCCACTCGGATTGGGGTCATTTTTGATTGCAGTATCCATTTGCTGCTGAGCATCTTGATATTTCCCCATTCGGAAAAGAACCCAGGCATAAGTATCCAAGTAGGTCGAGTTTTTAGGGTTTTTCTTGACCACTCGCTCTGCCATGGTTTTGGCTTTTTCCAAATCTCTTTTATCCAACGATAAAAAGTAAGCGTAATTATTCAATACTTGATCATCGTTGGGATTTAGCTTCAGCGCTCTTTCAAAATTGACAAAAGCAGAATCTTTTTGGCCCAGATTGTAGAGGCTGTTTCCCAGTGAACCAAAGCTCACTTGGGCCAACTGTTGGTTTTTTCCAGCATTGAGTGCCAATGCTTTTTCAAGAGAAACTACTGCCAGAGAGTCTTTTTTTCGAGCCGATTTTACCACTCCATCATAAAACCAAAACTCAGGCGCCTCTGGGAATTCATCCACGCCCATGATCGTGTAATTTTCCAGTTCCTCAAAATTGGCATTTTCACCAAATGAACTCAAAATGACCTCTTCTAAGACAGGGGCATTTTTTGGCTGGATGGCGAGTGATTTTTTATAGAGCGTCAGTGCCTCTGGGAGGTTGTTTTCGGATTTTCTTCGTTCTCCTATCGCTGCAAAAACAAAACTATCGTTAGGGTTCACTTCTGAGAGTATTCCTTCCAGCTTGCTGAGTAAGGCGTCTCGCTCACTTGTTTTGAATTCCTGAAGGATCGATAAATAAGTCTTTGTTTTCACTTCCGAGTCTAAGTCCTGACTCTTGAAGGCCCTGATCAAATACTCGGTAGCCTGTTGAGTTTGACCTTTTTCTTTGAGTAACGTGTAGGCTGCCATCTGAAGCTCAGCCTGATCGGGATACTTTTCTATCTCTTCGGAAACCAGACTCAGCGCTTCATCTAACTTGGCATTGTTGTATAGGATTTCTACCAGATTGAGTACGTAATTGGGGTTGCCGGGAAAGGCGTCGATGAGCTTGTGGCCTTCTTCAATCGCCTTTGGAAGGTTGTTTTTCCGAAGGTAGATACGCTGCTTTTGTACCGTGAAAGGCTCGCGAATGCCGTAATATTCTTCCGCTCGGTCAAGGACCACCAATGCCTTGTCAAACTCATTGGCAGTGAGGTAGATCGAGGCAAGATCCAAGTTATACTGCTGATTTTTATCTGATTCGGTAGTCAGTCGATCCAAGATCGCCGCTGCTTTGAGTGGTTGCTTGAGATTGGAATAGATCTCTGCTACCATCAGCGCGTAATACTTATTATCTGGATCGGCATTGACTGCTTTTTCTGCGAAAGGAAGAGCTTTTTCAGCCTGATTGGAGCGGACTAATACTTCTGCTAGTTTGTAGGAAATTGCAGGTTCATTTGGGGAAAGTTCTTCCGCTTTCTGGAGGTAGAAAAAAGATTTTTCGAGCTCACCGAGCACCAGGGCTTTTTCTCCTTCAATGAAATAACGAGTGGCTTTGGTTTTGTTTTCTTGGGCTTTCGCTTCCTTTTTGGATAGCTTGGTCTGCGAAAAAACCGAAATCGGATTTCCTGCTAAAATCGATAAAACAAACAGTACGGGGATTAATCTCACTGGATCGGGGAATTGCAACACCAAGTCACAAACATAATGCCTTTTGTTTAAAAAGGCCGAACTAATCCCGAATACGGGAGCCTTAGATTGAAGTTTAGGCTTTCTTTTCTTTCTTGGTAAAAAACGCGGTCACTTGGTCTTTTTCCATCAAAAGCACCAAGCCAAGAAAAATTAAAAGTGCTGTATTCTTAGCAAAAAAATTCATCACGTCGGACTCCAAGTCCAGGTAAAAGCCGCCATAGCTCAAGGCAAATGCTAAAACTAGGTAAAGGATCCCCTTTCCGGTTTGATAAGGGATTGGGTAAAACTTTTGGCCGTACCAATAGCAAATTACCGTCATCACCAAGTAACAGCCCAAGGTGCTCAAGGCTCCGCCCATAAAACCCCAAACTGGCACCAGGCCAACAATAATGATCACACTGATTAAGGCACCAACAAACGTGATCCAAAAGCTGTAGCTGGTTTTATCGGTGACTTTAAACCAGATGGACAGATTGAAATACACCCCAAGAAGCAAGTAACCCATCAGCAGAACAGGTACAATGTAGAATCCTGTGGCATAGGCAGCCCCTTTCAAGAAAAGCGGTCCGATCCAGAACAAATTGACCGAGATAGCGACCATCAAGAGTGAGCAAAATAGGATAAAGGCATGCATCACCTTGGCATACAGCTGAGGAGAGTTTTTATCTGTTGACTGACGGAAAAAGAAAGGTTCTGCGGCGTACTTAAATGCCTGGATGACCAAATTCATCAGGATGGCGAGCTTAAAATTGGCTCCGAAAATCCCTGCCGCTTCACGAGAAGACATTCCTGGGAAGTAGTTTACTGGCAATACATATTCAAAAAGCAATCGAGAAACCAGTTCGTTAGTTACTCCCGCAAGTCCCATAAATAGGAGCGGAAGCGAATACGCCCACATGGGTTTGATGATGGCCTTATCCAGAGAGAATTTGAAAAATCCAGCTCTCCACCACACAAATGGGATGATCAGGCCATTTGCCAAAAGATTGGAAAGCAAGATGTACTCCACCCCCCAATCTTGTTGGAAGCCTAGGAAACCCTCTGGGAGAGTCCCCTCTATGATCCAGTCTGGAATCCAAATGATCAGGAGTAAATTGAAAAGGACGTTTAAAAGGATATTGATGAGCTTAGCACCGGCAAAGGCAATAGCTCTATTTTCCAGACGAAGCTTCGCAAAAGGAATGGCTAAGATGGCGTCAAAGGAAAGGATCAACGCTGTCCAGCGGAACAAGTAGGCCTGATCAGGGTAATTCATGACTTCAGAAAGCCATGGTGCCAATAGATAAACACCTGACCCGAGAATCAGAGTCGATGTGATGAGAAGTGATTGGGAATTATGATAGACTTTTGTGGAATCAAGATTTTTTCCTGTAGAAAAGCGGAAAAAAGCTGTTTCCATTCCGTAAGTGAATACGATGTTAAGGAAGCCAATCAGAGCATAGATACCGGTGAAAGCACCGAGTGCAGCTTTGTCTAGATAGGCAGTGTAGACAATGATCAGTAAAAAATTAATAGACCGGCCTAGAATACTGCTCAGTCCATAGATGGCCGTCTGTCCGGCAAGTTTTTTCAGTTGGCTCATCGGGTGGGGAGTAGCTTATTCTCCTCTGAAAACCGGCTTTCTTTTCTCCAAAAATGCAGTCGTACCTTCCTTGTAGTCACCGGACTTTACGCAGCGAGCAAAGGAATTGGCTTCGGTTTGATACCCGTTTTCTTCGGCAAATGCGGCATTGACACAATCTATAACCATGCCGATGGCAAGGGGGGCTTTTGCCATGATTTTGGTGAGGATTTCCTCAGCTTTTAAAATTGCGTCCTCTTTGGTTGGCAGGACGTAATTAACTAAACCAAGAC
>CALRRX020000006.1:0-19312 GCA_943370675.1 Reyranella massiliensis 521
AAAGCCAGTGCCATCCATAAAGCAGGCCATTGGCTAGTCCGATATTTCAAAATCCCAATTACCAGAAGAATAAAAAATAAATATTTCCCCATCTCATATGGGATGTATGGTGAAGTTTGGGCCATGCGAGCAATCAGCTCAAATGAAACCAAATACACCATCATCGCTGCATAAATGGATGGTGGAGTAGATGGCCTAAGGACTTGGACCATAGAGGTAAAAAAACTTAGGTAAAACCAAATGATCAGCGGAAAAGGGCTCAGCAAGGATGCAAAGCCCAACAAGGCATGAACACCCATCCAGAAAAGAACTGATCGATAATTTAAAAGGTATTTAATCACAAACTTGAAATCAATACGATAGAAACCTTACTTGGCAATGAATCTTTCCTTTAATTTTTTAGGCCATTCTTTATCCATACATGGCTTTTCTATCCAGATGAAAAATAGAGCGGAAATCACCATCAATAAGGCCAACGCAATCGTGAAATGAAAATAAAAGTTTGCACTGTAATTCTCAAACAGGAAAATAGAAGGGGAAACCTTTACTATCAATCCAAAAAAGGCTAAATGCAATAAGTAAATGGAATAACACATCCCTCCTATCAGGTAAACCAAGGGACGCGTATAAAGCCAGTTGTGAATCGAGCCTTTAAAGACGGACAAAAACAAAATGAAGATGGAAACATTAAAAATCACCTGATTGTAAAACCCAGCCTGAGGTTTGTAAAACACAAAGAGAGAGATGCATGAAACTAGTCCAATTATGTCCCAAATCAGGTTTTTCTTTTTTAACCATTCTCCTCGGATCAAGAACAAGTAACCAAAACCAATCCCTATCGCAAAATGACTGAAGTAGCCTACAATATTTGCCATCATTCCGTAGGGGCCCTCTCTTAGAATCCATCCTCGCATATAGATGGATCCAAAAAATAAGGTAAGAAGTACCCAAAATGCTAGCTGTCGATGGTTTGGTTTTAAAATGGCTAGAGCTAATAATGGTATGAGTATATAAAACTGCACCTCCGTCTCCAAGCTCCAGGTAACAGGATTAATAATAGAGTATTCATTGAAAATCACCGTATGCAAATAGACCAATGTGGCAATATAGTGTGGAAGTAGTTGCCTAAAATCTGCTCCCAAAACCACCACATGTACTAATAAAAATCCTGTAATAGCCACTAAAAACGGCGGCTCAAGCCTAGTCAACCGACGAATAAAATACTGTTTGATTGAGATAGATTTGCCATTGAACCAGTATTGCTGAATAAATGGAACGCTAAGGATAAAACCACTAATTGCGAAAAATACCTTGACCCCCAAATCCAATCTGGAAAACCACCAACCTGCGGTCGTCATATCACCGTCTGCCCAGTCCATGGTTACTTTTTCTCCTATTTCTTTTGAGAAAAGATAATGGAAATGAAATACGACTACAGTCATGATGGCCAAAAATCTGAGACCATCTATCTCAGGAATAAAGCCTTTTCCAGTGGTAGTTCGCCTGAAAACTGAAATCCAATTTCCCATTTAAATGAGTTGAATTCTTGGAGAAATCAAGGTTTGATAAGCTTTCCAAAAGCATTCTTTTCCAAACTCATTTTCGACCCTCTTTTGCAGCTGCTTACCTTTTTGGATTGCATTTGGATAATTATTGATTACCTCAAGCATCGATCCTGCAAGTTGGTTTGGATCCTTTGGACTCACTACCCAGCCAAATTCTCCATCTGGAATCACTTTTTGGCAATCACCCACATTTGTACAAATCACAGGTAAACTTGCAAGTCCATATTCCAAAAGAGCAACCGGAAGACCTTCAGATTCTGAGCTAAGAATACCCGCATGAGACTTTGCCAAGTAAGATTCTACAGATGTGGATGGGCCGATCAATTGGATGTATTCCTCCAATCCATGGCTAGAAATCTCATCCTTGACTTTGGCAGTCCACTCAGCATCAACCCACTCCCCTACCATCAAGACTCGAAATTTTTGGATTTGAGAAGCAAGGATCTTAACTGCCTTGATAAGATTGATTTGATCTTTTTGTGGCCTAAAATTCGCCAAATTCAAAAAGGTGAAAATTTCAAATTTGTCTTGAGCCTTTAAGTTTAGCCAAGGAAAATTTCCAACAAATAGGATATCTCTTTCCCTTCCAGCAAGTTCTTTTCTCCAATGATTTTCCAGCTTCTCATTGACAACCATGAGTTTATCAATCCATCGGGCAAAAAACGTCATTTCTCTTCTTGGATAAACATCCAACTGATCACTTAATCCAAAATGATCATGCCATACTAAGAAAAATCTTGAGCTAAGCCACTTAATCGCTACCGCCCAGTAAATGGATGTACTATGTGCGTGAACCAATTTTGGCCCTAGAACTCTAACGAGACGCCATAATCTAACAAAGGCGAAAATGTCATAGAATGCTTTTTTATTCAAAAAATGGACAATTACGCCCTCAGGAATTTGAGCTTCAAGCCCTCCCCCTCTACGGGAAACAATTAAATGGCTTTCCCAACCCTTTTCCGCAAAAACTGCAGAAATATTGATACTCATTCGCTCTGTCCCTCCCATTGAGAGCGTGTCAACGATCTGAAAAAATACCCTTTGTTTCACGCAACCACCAATTTTTTAATCTCTAGCTCAAATCTTTCCAAGGTAAATTGCCTTGACCAGTCCATGGCTAGTTTTGATTTTTGAGTATAAGATATTCTATCTTGAAGGTAATGATGAATTTTTTCAGCGATCTCCTGAGCATCTTTCTTAACCAAATCCCCTCTTTCACCATTTCCAATCATGTAGGGGACGCAAGAGATTTTCGTCGTAAGTGGTAAACAGCCCCAAAACATTGCCTCTGCTACAGCTTTCGGCCAACCTTCTGTTTCAGAGGCAAATACCAAGAAATGACTTTTTTGGTAGGCATCTTTTAGCTCTTGAGAAGATACATTTCCATGAAGGATAATTTGGTTTTGAAGCTTTTCTGAATTGATAAACTCTTCAATCACCTTTCTCTCTGAACCCTCTCCATACAGATGCAATTCGCTTGAAATCCCCTTTTCAGCTAAGAATTTTACAGTATTGCAACTGATCAATGGATTTTTACCAGGATGTAGGCTGCCAACAAAGATCAATTGAAGAGGCTCTTGAAGGATTCGAGGAGCTACAGGAGTTTTTTCCTGCTCAGAGTAACTTGCTGTGAAAAAATCAAGGAGGTTTTTGTTTGGCTTACCCCACCTGCCATAGACCAAGACTTGAATATTCTTGGTCAAAAATTGGTTGGAAAGAATTTTTCTTTGCCACTTATAGGTTAGCGGTTGGGAACTTTCCGGATCCCAATTACCTGCATATTTCGCAGTTTTCTTTTTTTTCGGAAACAGGATTTGAGCTAATGCTCCTATCAATCCCATGTTTCCAGGACATCGGAGGTGGATATGATCCGCTTTCGCCATCTCTGAAATGACTTTTTGAAAAATAGAGGGAAGTGAAAAAATCGTTTGGAATCTCGATTTCCAAGACAAAAGATTGAATTCTGGAACTTCCACAAAGGTGATCTTGGGATGCCTGTAAGGCAAATCAATTGGATCAGGAGAAACATGTTCGACTTTGGGAGCAAGAATTACCACCTCATCTACATACTTCAGCCAAAGGTTCATTTCCTTGACATATGGGCCATAAGCAAAAAAATTAGTTCCTACTCGCTTATGAACTACATGGGAAACGATCAAAAATCTCATCTGAAATTCAAACCCGCTTTTACCTTGCGATAAAATTCTAAATTTTGAGGCAGGATGTTTTTAATATTAAACTGCTGATTAACCTTAATTAGCCCGGCCACTGCCCTTTTTTGCATTTCAATTGGATCAGAAAACACATCAATGATCTGCTGCGCAATACTCATAGGATTGTGCGGATCACATAACCAACCCGATAAACCATGCTCTACTACTTCAGGCCCCGGACCAATTAATGTGTATATCACTGCGCGTTTCATAGCCATGGCTTCTGGCGCTACTAATCCGAGAGTCTCGATATGCGAAGGGAAAATACAGCAATTTGCCTTAGCATAAATCTCAGGAAGGTCCTTTTGGTCCACCGGTCCATGAAAGAGAACATGCTTTAAGATCGCTGGAGACAATTGTGATTTGAGGTAAGAAAGGTAAGACTTGCCTTTAGCATCATTCCAATCCCTTCCATAGACATGAAGAACGGCTTGAGGGAAGGCCTTTACAACAGTCTCCATTGCCAAGCAAAGTTGGCGAATTCCTTTTTTCTCAATTAAAGTACCTGCAAAAACAAGACTGTAGGGTTCAATTTTAGAAAAATCCTGTCCTTCAAACATTCCAAGATTAATCGGATACATGATCACCTGAACAGGCTTATTATTCAATGAAAGCAATTTGGAAGTGTGCTGAACCACATAATTGGAAACCCCTATAAATCCATCGGCCTTCTTAAAGGATCGTTTTTCTTGGTATCCTTTCCATAGGTTAATCTTTCTGTTTTCACCTTCTGCGAAAAAATGATGCCCTCCATGAAGACGAATGATATAAGCGATGTCATTCCTTTTGGTGATAAATGCGAAACTCAACTCAGAACCCTCCACAATATCGATTGGATTGTTCTGATGAAGGGTTTCGATTTCTCTGTCAACAGCACTGTAATTATGATACCAAGCTAATCCTCTTTTATAGGAAAAAGGAGTGTAAATAATGGTGACGCCTTCTCTTTCGACTACCTCTCTCCTCCCATCAGTACCATTAATTACTGTAACTGTATGGCCCTCTTTGGCCAATGCTGGGCAAATCACTTTAAGAAAACTTCCAATTCCGCCGTGTGGCTGCCCCGGCTTTGGGTATTCATTAGTCAGGTAACAGAGATGCATCGCTCAGTATTTAGACTTGGTCATACTTGAGAATACCTCTGCAACTCTAAGTGCAGCGGCCTTTTCAGGTTGGTGTTCAACTATTTTGTCAAACCATCGTTTTCGATCAGGCGCTACTTGATCCGGCTGTTGAAGGGCAGCTTTCACTTGATTGAGAATTTCACTTTTTGAATAGATGTATCCGACTGCTTTCCAATCTCCCATAGATCTGAAGTGTTGAAACAGATAGATAGTCTCTACAGATGATTTTTTGCTCACGCCCTCATGATCATACCTTAAATAAAGGCCTACATTCCCAAAAACTGAAAAATCCAGCGCCATAGTTGACCCCATATTAACCACCACTTTACAATGGTAAGCCAAATTAACTAAGAGCTGAAGGTCTTCAAAAAGTGGGAAAAAGCTACCCCAATGATTCCCTTGAACCCATTTTGGTGGGATTAATTTGATTTTTGGAAAAGATTGGAGCACATCCCTAAACCGATCTATAGGTTCTACTGGCACGGGTCTGAAGAGAAGCTGAATTCCGGTTTCATTTTCAAGTTCTTCAGCCACATCACTCAAAAACTTGGGATCATCTGGGGAAGTATACGTATCACAGCCAGAAAAACAAACCCAATCTTTGGAAGGATCCAGGCCGTATTTTTTTGCAAAATCAAGCTTAGAAATGAGAAGCTCTTCTTTAAAGTAAAAATCGAATTGAGGTGATCCTGTAATGGAAATTTTGTCTTCAGGAATTTCTGGATAATAGGTTAAAAGTTCATCCTTCATGTACTGACTCCAAACCAAATACCGATCAACTCGGAAGGGTAGCCTCCCTTTAGGCAGATTATCCCAAGAAAAAATAGCGGTGGAAGTAGGGATGCGCAACGACTTTGCCGCTTCAATTGCTGCTGTGACAGAGAATACTCGCTGGTGGGTACAAAATAGGAGATCAGGTTTGATTCTCTCCAAGGTTTTACGAGAGTCGATAATTTCATCCGATCTTTTAAGCAATCTAAATCCTTGCGATTCAACAAGTTCAACTGCACTATAGGTAGTAATTCGCTTACCTAACCATTCGGCGGCTTTATTAAGTAGCTTCCCTTTTGTAGAGGAAGCTGCACCTGACCAATTGGTTAAAATGGTAGGATTATTCATTTTAGAAGCATTTAGGCGAATTCTGGCGTATCGGCCTGCCTCTCTCAGCCATTGCACCAAAACTCCATTCGGCTTGTGCTCAAATTGATATTGCTCCAACTTAAATCCAAGTCTAGCTTCGACTAATTGGATCATTTCAGAATCCAGACTATGCCAAAGAACCACTTGATGTCCTTCCTTATTTAAAATTTCAAGAAGATCAGAGTATAAATAATTCCTTATTCCGACCCCATCAGGAATCAATAAACAAATGCGCATTAAATGGCTTGATTAATTAAAAGAAAAGTGAACTTCTCTTTTGAGGTGAAATACTCGCAGCCAAATCTCCAAAACCAATGCAGAAAACAAGACTCTTGCAAGCGATTGCTGAGGCATTTGCCGATGTTGATTTAAGATTTTCAAAAGGCCGTCAGGATTGAAGTTTAAATAAGTTTCTGAGAGAGGCTCTTTTAAAAAGCCTTCCAAAATATCACCCCATGAGTGTTGTAAATAGGTCATATAAGGTATGGAAAAGCCTTTTTTGCTTCCCTTATGCGCATATCCTGCAAAATCCTGATAGATAGATTTAGTAATTTCCTTGTCTACTTGATTCGGCATCAACGAGTTTAAATCACTTTCAAGAGATAGGTTCACCAGCCTGTGATCTAAAAAAGGTGCTCTTACCTCCAGCGAACTTCTCATGGCTGCAGCGTCTACTTTAAACAAAAAATCTCCTGGTAGTCTGGTAAGTAAGTCAACACCAAAAGATAGTTTTTCAGGATTTTCCTGATATTCAAAAGTCAAGCTCTCAGCCACAGAAAAAACATAATTGACTGGAACACCTGATTTAAAAACATCTCTAAAACAACCTGAAAGGTTATTTTTCAAATAGTAACCTTTCCAGCCTGCAAGCCTAAATCTATTTTTATCAGAAAGGTATTTACCAATCTTTTTTTGGGGCAGGTTTAACAAAGCATTCAATCCAAGCTCTCCACCTAGAATCGGATTGGATCCAAAAGATTGGTAGAGGTTTGGTTTATTATAAGATCCAAAAACTTCATCACCGGCATCACCAGACAACATTACCTTAGTATGTTTGGAGACTGCCTCAGTGACCAAATGAGTGGGAATAAGAGAAGCATCTGCCAGAGGCTGAATCGATTTAAAAAGCTTTGCCAATATTGAAAGTGCTCCTGGGTCTACATGAACCACTTCTTGCCTGATATTGAGTTTTTTAGCAAATTCTTTGGCATCAGCAGTTTCATCACTTGAAGGATCTCCTGTAGACATGGTTACAGCCAAGATATCTGGTTTGATTTCTTTGGCAATTGCCGTAATAATAGAAGAGTCCACACCTGAACTCAAGAAAGTGGCTACAGGCACATCGGCATGTAATTCTTGGTCGACAATCTCATACAATAGAGATTTAACTTGTTTCTTAAGAGAAGAAAAACCTATTGAAGAAGTTACTTTTTTAGGAAATGAATAATAAGTTGAAAACTTATGCCCCCCCCCTTCAATGACCATTTGAGTAGCAGGTGGAAAAATCATTACCTCTGAATAAATCGCATGATGAGGATTTATAAACATATTCTCCATCAAATCCACCACTGCAGATTGATTGATGGTAAGTTCTCCTATGTATAGCTCTGCTAGAGCACCTAATTCAGATGCAAACAAAAATTCTTGATCGGTATGGATGTAAAAGAAAGGCTTTTCCCCGAAACGATCTCGAGCTGCAAAGACAGTTTGCTGTTGATGATCATATATCACAAAAGCAAACATGCCAATCAGATGCTGACAGACACTATCACCATAATGCCTAAAAGCGGCCAAAAGAACTTCTGTATCCGAGGTCGTGGTAAAGTGATATCCTAAGGACTCTAATTCTTTCTTTAAATTAAGGTAATTATAAATCTCCCCATTAAAGACGATGGTTAATCCCAGATCTTCTTTAAAAAATGGCTGATTGGCAGATGAGGAGAGGTCAATTATCGAAAGCCTATTGTGACCTAAAGCCACCTTAGAATTTGACCAAATCGACTTAGCGTCCGGCCCTCGATGAGCTTGCAATTGGAGAGACTTCTCTAGCCTATCTAGGTGGCTTGGAGTGAGGTCATTTTTTAAACTTAGTATACCCGCTATACCACACATATCAGGAACCCAACGCTTTTAAATATCTTTTTTCCCAGCTTTCTAGACTTTGAAATCCATCAAGAACAACTTTGTCTGGGAAAAAGTCATTTCTTTCTTCCCAAGCAACATCAAGCGCTTCTTCCCACTCCTCCAATATATTGGGATGCTTTACCAACAATGCTCCAGGTAAATTACCGATTACCTCAGGGATACCTCCAGAATTTGCGGCAATGATACGATTTCCGCACTTGGCAGCTTCAGCGAGCGAAAGTCCGAACCCCTCCTTCCACAAAGAGGTAAACGCATAAAAATCACCTATTTGCAAAAAATAAGGAAGTTCATTATTCGGGATCTTACCTAAATACCTGATGTTTGGAAGGTCTTCTGAAATTGGGGACTCCGAACCAATAACTATAATTTCTAGACCTTGAAACTTAGGGATTATCCGTTTCAAAAGCTTTTTAAACAAATGAAATCCTTTTTTGGGACGCTGATTGGATAACCAAATCAAAATCCTTGATTCAGGACTATATCCTAATTCAATTTTTCTTGCCAATTTTTCATTTTCAGAAAGCGGAAAAAATCTGGAAGAATCTACTCCATTGCCTACAACAGATACAATTGGAGTAAAGACCTCATTTCTTTCTACTGATTCCTCATAGCCTAAAATTGTTAAAAAAAGCACTTTGTCAACTTGTTGTGACCATCCCCCGCCAAAAAGAAATGAATGGCCATGAAAAGAAAATACAAGTTCAAAATCAAATCCTTTGGATTTAAGTCTAGCAAAAGCTTCCAATAGGATAAGATCATCCATGATCAACACTTGGATCTTTTCATGGTGAATATCCAATGCTAAAAATCTATTTACAAATTGTCTAGAAACATGGGAAAGGATATGCCAACTTCTAAATCTTGAAGGGAAAAATGGAATCCACTTTTTCTTTTCACAAAAGATAAATGTGTCATTAGGTCTTTCGGTTGGTGAAAGAATAAAATCAAAAAAACCTGGGTTATTCTCAATTAACCTAGTAATTCTATTAGTCCAACTACCAATTCTTGTAGAAGGAAGAGGTGTGTTTGAAATTAAAACTCTCTTCAAAGTAAAAATTAAAATTCTTGGAGTTCCACCATCCTCTTGAATTGAGGATTGGATTCCAAAAGATTCTCGAAATTATTTGAATCGATAATTTGCCCTTTAGACATTAACGAAATGACATCTGCTTTCCTAACCGTACTTAATCGGTGGGCAATAAGGATCATGGTAAATTTCCCCATGAGCATGTCGATATTATCCTGAATTTGTCGTTCGGTTTCAGAATCCAAAGCAGAAGTTGCTTCATCAAAAATGAGAATGTCCACCTCTTTATAAAGCTCTCTTGCAATCGAAATTCTTTGCTTTTGACCACCACTAACTAAGATGCCATTGTCCCCAAGCTTAGTTTGCTCGTGGTCAGGTAGCCCTGATACAAATGCTTCCAAATTGGATAACTTAATTGCTTGATTGAATCTAGTTCTATTGTCACTAGTATCAGGAGCCCAAAGGGTGACATTATTAAAAATTGTATCATTAAAAATTACAGGTTCTTGGGTAATATATCCAAACCTTTTTCTGTAAGTAGAAAGATTTACTAAGCTTCTATTTTGCTGATTAACTATTACTACACCCTCTGTCGGAGCCAATAATCCTATAATAAGGTTGACCAAAGAAGTTTTACCACTACCGCTTTCACCAACGAAGGCATAGGTCTTCAGAGGACTTAATTCAAGTTGTATATTTTTTAAAACTTGAAATCCATTTGGATAAGAAAAACTGACATTATCAAGTGTTAGGGAATCTATTTTCTTTAGTTCATTAGTCAAAGGAAACGATTCAGCACCATCTTTGAATTCATTAATGAGATCAACAGAAGCCCTAAGGCCCCCTATATTAGAAATAAACCCTTGCCAACTCCCCTGCAATGTCACGATGTAATTTAAAGCCCGGTAAAGGAACATTAAACTTAGCATAATCGTAGCGATTGTTCCACCGAAATAATTTACTTGAATAGCGATAATCAAAACTACAACTGATAAAATCATTGGCTCACGAGCACTTGACATAATTGCATTGTATATCCCTATTTTTCGCTGATTTTGCTCAATTTTTTCAATAATATCCTTGAGTTTAAATTTATAGGATGAAAAGTAATCCGTAGCCTTCAAATACTTGAAATTATAGACCGACTGAACCAAAAAAGATTGATAAGTATGGCCCAAATTAGAAAGACCTACAGATGCTATCTCTGTATTCCTAAATAATACCCTAAAAACGAAATTAGATAAATATCCACCAATACTTACAAGAATTGCAAACTGAAAATTAGACAACATGGCTAACCCTATGTAAACTAAAAGTAGAACAGCGTGTTGAACAGAATTGAAATAGGCCAAAAAACCATAAGTTAGCTTAATGCCTTCAGCCCCCAAAACATTTTGGATTTTTCCAGAATCCAACTTCAAAAAATTTTTATAATCAAGATTACTTAGACCATCCACTAATTGATTCCTTAAGTTTTTAACAAATTGATTTTGAAGCTTGATCTTATACCATCCATCAATAAACTTCAAAACAGCTTTCAAAACAAAAAGAATAACCATCACTACTATGACAGTATTTAAGTTTAGGCTAAGTCCTAATATTTTTAACCAATCAATTAAAAATTGAAGTTCCCCCATAGACTGAGATGACTCAAGAGTTCCTCCCTCCGCAGCCAACTGGAAAACAGGAATGAACATTGCCAATCCAAATCCATCTAGAAGACCTACAAAGATGCTGAATGAAATCAGCAAAATAGATCTATAACCGAGATAGGAATAAAAGAAAGAAAAGTGCCTAAAATACTTTTCTTTAAGCGAAGAGAAGTTAATCATGGTAAGTCAAGCTCTATGCTTGAAAACAATTGTCTTTAATTTATAATAAAGGTTATATTTTAATCTTTTAAAGAACCCAAAGCTTATTTTTTCATTGTGCGTCCCATCGTAAGCATCATATGCAGGATATGCCGGCCAAAGAGTTAGCTCGCCTCCATCCAAAAGATAAAGCAAAACTGACTTCATCAAAGCATATTCCATATATACTTTTTTACTTTCATCAAGATACTTATCAATTGCAGGCAAAAAATAATTCAAATAATAAGACTTTCGCATTAACATTAACCTTGAATCAGCCCATTTAAGATTTCTAGTCGGATTAACATATATTTCTTTCGAAACAGACTTGGTAGGATTGATAACATCATCTATATTTTTAATAATATATCTACCAGTTATTTTTATCAAATAATCAACTTCCTTTAGGAACTGAGAATTGGCCATTGCATACTGAAAGATCTCAACCTCTCCATGAGATTTCCCCAAGTGACTGTATTTTGAGGTAAAACTCAAATATTCCAACGAACCATATTGTTTTTTCAGGTCAAGTATTAATCCTGATTTTGTGTCAGAATTTTCAACAAAGACTATTTTATAGCCCTTTTCCAAATAAAATTTAACGGCCTTAAAATAATCCTTCTCTCTTTCGCTTATATCATTTCTACCATTAGGCTCAAGTGTACCCAATGGTTTAATAGTAGCAGTTAAAAGAATGACACAACTCATTTGATAGATAACAGAGTGAAATAAACAATAACTAAAATTGAGAAAATAAATATTATGATTCTAAGGTAACCAAAATCTATTATTTAATTTTATTTGTCTCCTAATTAGGAATACAAATAAATTAATTCTTCTTTTTAAAATACCTATTTAAAAAGCCCGGCTTCTCTTTTTTATCATCGTCGTAGTATCCATAACCATAACCATAAGTATAGCCGTAGCCATAAGTCACATTACTTCCATCTACACCATTGAATACAGCATATAAATTTTTTAGCCCCTTGCTAGTTTTGAGGCCATTTAAAGCCTCCACGAAAATCCTTTGACTGTAATTTTGTCTAAATACAAACAAAGTAAGGTCTACATAGGGCAAAAGATCTATAGTTTCACTGACCAATCCAATTGGTGGAGTATCAAGAATTACAACCTCATAATTATTTTTAAGATCCGAAATAAGGTTTTCAAAATTCTTTGTGAAGAGCAATTCAGCGGGGTTTGGAGGTGTAGGACCAGATACCAAAATATCCAAATTATCGTACTTCGATTTGCTAACCGCTTTATCCCAATTTATTTGACCACTCAAAACAGTAGATAGTCCAACTTCATTAGAAATTCCAAAATCATTAAAAATTCTTGGTTTTCGCATATCACAACCAACTAAAATAGTTTTCTTTCCAGTTAGGGAATATACTGACGCTAAATTCATAGCACAGAATGTTTTTCCTTCACCAGAAATAGTTGAGGTAACCATGACGGTTAACTGATTTTCATTTGGAGCTGCAAATCGAATATTTGCTCTTAAAGACCTGAACCCTTCCGCCAATCCGGATTTACCTTGCTCAAGGACTACTAAACTTGATTTCTTTTTATTGTATAGAATAGTTGACAGCAATGGAATCCTAAGTTTCTTCTCTAGGTAAGAAACGTCCTCTATTTTAGTTCTCGTAAGTTCCTTAATCAGAAGGACTAAGATGGGAATAATCAATCCAACAAAAACTCCAAGTGAATAATTTCTGATTGGAATCGGGCTAATCAAATATCCCCCTGTTGCAGGTTCAATTATTTTATTTTCAGCTTTATTTGACGCCTTAGTAATAGCCGCCTCTGCCCTTTTTTCCATCAAAAAGTTGTAAATATTTTCATTTAGGGCAAATTGTCTCTGAATCCTAATTAGATTTTGCTCGGTCTCAGGAAGATTTCTAAAAGACCCTTCGATTTGGGAAATCCTTGATTTCAAATCCTGAATTAAAAGAGCTGAATTACTATCCACATTTTTCAATACTTCCTGAATAGACTTATTAAGCTCCTTAATCTTGTTTGTAGTTGCTTGTACAACTGGAGCCTGCTCCGTAAGGGTTGCCAGCTGTCTGGATTTATCTACTTGGAGCTCCATCAAATTAGAGATCAGGGAATTTAATATCGGATCATCTATACCAATTCCTGAAGGAACTACCAAATCACTATATTGCTCTCTATCTAAATATCCAGCTAGATTTCGATAGTAAGTCCTTTTAAATTGTTCTTGAGAAAGCTGAGCTTCCAGTTCTGTCAATTGAGTAAAAACAGAGGAACTTTCGGATTCTAGATTGTAAATTTTATTAGATGATCTGAAAGTCTGAAGTTGATTTTCGAATTGACGCAAACTATCAGAAACACCAGCTACTTGACTATCAATAAATCTAACTGTATTAGAGGCAACTTCATTTTTCTCTTCCAACTCTAGAAAAAGATACGTCTCCATCAATTTATTGATATAAACCTCTCCTTTTCTAACATTTGGAGTTTGAAGACCCATTTCTAGAATTGAACCTTCTTTTTGAGAATTTTCAACTTTTAGCTTACCTGAATACTCCCCAATCAATGATTCTAAATCCCTTAACTTCACCAAAACCTCCCCTTGAGGTTCGGCACTTGTCTTGGTCACTTTTATTTCAAGATTATTAGTTTTTATCCATTCCCCAAATCGAAATTGCGTTGGTTCAGGGATTATCTCAAGCTTTGCTTTTGATCCATCAGGCAAGTATTTGACATAAGTTTTATCTTCAAACGACAGCGTAAATTCTTTTTCATTGGTCCACCTCACAGTAAGTAAACCTTGAATAATTTGTGGCTGTTTCCAATTTACTTCAACTAAAACTGGAGTTTTTTGATAAAGCTCGTTATTTATAAAGGTACTTTTTGTATAGTACTCCACATCAAAGTCAAGCTGCCTTAAGGTGGCTTCTGCTATAGGTCTAGATTTTAAAATTGTTATTTCATTTACTAAACCATTCTTTACAGTACCATCTATACCCGGACTGCTAAATAGATTAAACTGGCCTTCGGAATCCTTGACAAAAAACAATCCAGACACACTAAAAATAGGTGTGGTCATTCTCGTATAAATGTAGGAGCCTATAAAAAAAACGAAAACAGAGACCAAAATAATTGGCCAAATTCGAATTATTTTGGGAATTACAGATCGGATGTCAAAAGAACTCTCCTCATTAAAAAATTCTTTCTCTTCTGAATCAAAGCTCATAGTTATTAATTATTCTGGACTAAAGTTAGGATTAAAGCAATTGCGGTAATCGAGGTTGATAACAACGTGAGGGTTTCAACTAAAGTACTCCCAGCACCTATTTCTCTCACTTTCATAGGTTCTGCATATATTAAATCATTAGGCTTAAGCCAATAATACTCAGATGTCAATAAACTTCTATCCAACAAATTAATCTTATGAATTTGGGATCCATCAGGATATTGGCGAATTAGAAGTACTTCATTCCTTTTAGCTAACCTACTTAAGTCACCGGCGAATGCAATCGCCTCGAATATGGTAACTCTATTTTGAAGAATTGTAAACTTTCCTGAATTATTAAATTCTCCTAAAGCACTAAATCGGACACCTCCTAATCGAACTCTCACAAAATACTCACCCTCCTTCACATATTTTTTCACTTCTTCTTCTACCAAATTCTTTGCCTGCTCTATGGTCAAGCCCTCTAACTTAACTTCGCCAATTAAGGGTAATTCAATTTTACCATCATCATCCAAAGTGAACCCATTCATAAAAAATACGTCTCCTACGCTTTGTCCGCCTGCCATTTGATTCATTACCTGATCATTAGCTGATGCCATAAGTAATTTATTAAGGTCTTGATCAGTAGTCTTCACGTTAACCTCAACGATATCATTGACTTGGAGTAAATATTCTTCTGTTTGATAGGGATATTTTATGCTTGATTCTACTAGTGGACTGGTGCTACCTTCTAGTTCTTGCATGTAAACAAGCTTTTTATTAGACACACAAGAATTCAAAATAAACAAGGAGGTGCAAAAGAGCAGAACTGACCGAAATTGCTTTAGGATCATTTTTTTATAAATAAGGTGTTGATCAAAAATATGAATTTATCGGAATTATAAATTTTAATTACTTTATCTTAATTAAAGTCTCGCATCTACTTTCTCTTTCTCCAAAAATCCTTTTACATCATAAACCACTTGGTTCTTAGATTTCTGAATATTCAAGTGGCGGAATTGCTTGTGAGAAACAGCTAAAATTATCGCAGAATAGTCAATTAAATTAGGAATTTCATCTCCTGAAGTAATAGAAATGCCATATTCATGCGCTACTTCCTGAGGACTAGCCCACGGATCATACACATCCACCTCCATATCAAAGGATTTCAATTCATTGTAAATATCAATCACTTTGGTATTTCTTACATCAGGGCAATCTTCCTTAAAAGTGAATCCAAGAATCAGAACCTTAGAATCTATCACTTTTAGATCTTTTCGCATCATAAGCTTGATTACTTCCGTTGCCACATATTTCCCCATACTGTCATTCAGTCTACGGCCAGCAAGAATAATCTCTGGATGGTACCCTACCTCTTGGGCTTTCTGAGCCAAATAAAAAGGATCTACTCCAATGCAGTGACCTCCCACGAGTCCAGGTTTGAATTTGAGAAAATTCCATTTAGTCCCCGCAGCCTCCAAAACTTCATGAGTATCGACTCCAAGCAAGTTGAAGATTTTTGACAGCTCATTAACGAAGGCAATATTGATGTCACGTTGAGAATTCTCTATCACTTTTGCAGCTTCAGCTACTTTGATAGAAGATGCCTTATGGGTACCTGCTGTGATCACCGTTTTGTAAAGTTGATCCACATATTCAGCGACTTCATGCGTACTACCTGATGTCACTTTTAAAATTTTTGCAACCGTATGCTCCTTGTCACCAGGGTTGATCCTCTCAGGAGAGTACCCTACAAAAAAATCGACATTAAACTTTAAGCCTGACACTTTTTCAAGAACAGGAACACATTCATCTTCAGTAACTCCAGGATAAACTGTAGATTCATAAATGACCACGTCCCCCTTTTTCAGGTATTTTCCGATGTTCTCTGAAGCCTTTAACATCGGTGTCAAGACTGGTCTATTGTGCTTATCCGTAGGTGTAGGAACCGTGACAATGTAAATATTGCAGGATTTTAGGTCCCCTGACTCAAATGTTGGAAACAATCCTTTTTGTCTAATTTTTGGAGAAGATGTAACTACAACCGATGTTAATAGGTCATCTTCAACCTCAAGTGTGTGATCCTTGCCGTTTGCAAGTTCGGAAACTCTTTTTTGATCGATATCGAAGCCAATCACAGGGAATTTCTTAGCAAACTCCACAGCGAGAGGTAACCCCACATAACCAAGGCCAATTATTGCAATTTTAGAATCTTGAATAGGTGTTAACATGACTTTTTTGAAAAGTTTTATTTGGTCAATTTAAAGCTTCGCCACTTCGGTCACATTAGCACCTAGCGAAGAATAGTTTGATATTATGGTCACTTAATATCCTGATGATCAAATGCTTAAATCTCAAAAGAAAGATGAAATTGATCAAATAAGGAGAAAAAATGAGTACCAAAGTTACTCATTTTTACCTTATTGGGAAGTTCGGGAGATTGGGATTGGAGGATTTTGTCCTAAAAACTATAAATCAAATTAACTGTGGAAGAAAAAGAAAACCTTTGATTGCCCTTTTTAAAATCTACACTACCAGAGGGATCACCTTGCCATTGGTAATTACTTGCTCTAATAATTTCATTGGATGCATTGATCAAAAGATTATTCCATTTCAAGTCCAACAAAATTCCTGTAGAGAAATCAATCCAAGGCGGTTGAGTTTGATTCTCTTGTTTTATCCCATAATAAAAATCCTGATGATTTTCTATTCGTTTGAAAATTAGTCCAATTTTATGTGATCCTTTAAGTAGAGAAGCTTCTAAAATCTGGGCATTGGCTCCGACACCAATTCCTGTCCCCATGGATTCTCCGTAGTTGGTAAAACCTCTTACTTGATAATGGGTAAGCCAACTCGTGTTCAATACTCCCAAATTAGCATACCTGATGTAACGGTTTACAGACTCTTGTTGATGGATGATTTCTCCCCTTAACTGAATAAGATTTTCCTTTTGGTTAAGCGAAAACAATTTTTGAAAACCAAATAAATAGGCCCTCGCATGTTCTGGATTCAAGATAAATTCTCTCCAGTTAAAATTATGGTCATGCTTTCCAAACTCAGTGTAGATCTCAAACTTTCCCTTTTCACTTTTAAACCTTAGAAAAAAAGAAATAAGTTGATCTTGGGCCTCTTGATCGTAAATTACAGAATTACCATTTTGGAAGAATCTTTCTTTTTGAAAAGCTTCAAAAACAGGGACTCTACCTGAAAATGTCTTTGGAGTATCCTTATTGTATCTTTGAAACACTCTATTAAATCCAATAAAAAAGTTCTTTAAAAACACCGGGCTGTAAACTAATGAAATACCATTTACATATCGCCAATCACCTGAAAACGGTCGGAAATATTGGCTGTTTAACTGTTGATTTTGAGTAGGGGCTAAGCCAGAATCTTCCGCTCTTGCAAAAATCATTTGTGCTTCTAAATGACCTATACCAATATTAGCAGGAGATTTAGTCTTCAAAAATAGATGCTTCATCCCCCTTGCGTTATTACTAAATATCAGCCCAGTAAATTGTCCAGGACCCCACCAAATATTCTGAGTACTTAAGCCAATTTGAGCTTTACCAAAGGAAAGAGATACGTAAGATTGCCCCCAATTTGCCAATCGATTAAATTTTTCCCCAAAATGCTCTGGATGATCACCAAAATTCCAGTACCTAAATCGAGCCAAGTTGGAACTAACTGAAAAATCACCTGAAAAGCCTTGAAATTTTTTATTTTGACTGAAATAAAATTCTGGCCTCAATTGTACTTCCAAAAAATGAAATTTGAGAAATACTCCAGGGGAAACAAGAGACTGAAATCCTACTCCATTTTGGAGCCCATAGTTACCCCACCCGAAAGGTCTATCGGAATTGTAGACTGTCGTACTGAGCAAGGGAAGTATTTTTGCAGCTTTTCGTTCCGCTTTTTTATTGACCTCAGATTGACCTTGCCAAGAAGTGGAGATCAGAGAATCAACCACCTCTTTTTCCCAGAGTAATGGCCGAGATCCAAAGGAATACTTTTGGAAACCCACCCCCAAAAGCTGACTTCTTCTCGCCACCTCTTCCCACACCGGAAAACCAGCCGGTAGGGTCTGAGAGAAAGAATTAACTGACAGGCAGAAAAGAAAAATAAAAGTAATCCAGTTAAAAAACTTCATTTCAAAATGACATCACTCAAAGCGACTGAAACATTTTAACGTATTTCTTTGTGATAGCCTTCCACGAATAGTTTTTCTTTGCCAATTTAGCTAAATCAGTCATAATTTCTTCTCTGTTTAATTCCCGAATCTGAAAAAGGAGGGATTTCAATTCCTCAAAATCATTAAAATATAAGGCCTTCCCAAAAGTAGTTTCTCGATTATAATTTACTCCATAAGCTATTACGGGCAATCCAAGATACATAGCTTCTACCAAGGATGGATTAGTCCCCCCTGCACTATGACCATGTAAGTAAAAAAAACTATTAGACCTCAGCACGTTAAGCTCTTCCATTTCATAGATAGGATTATAGAGAATAATATTCTTTACTTTAGAATACTCATGATAGAGTTTCATTCCGTAGTCATTTGCATTCCAATTTCCCACCACAACGTAAGGCATACCAATTTCACATTCTTTGAAAGCCCTCAATTGCATTTCAACATTGTTTTCCGGTTCTATTCGGCAAACAGTAAAAACATAAGGGGAGCCCAAAAAAGAAAATTTCTTTTTGTAATCAAAAGGATCTACTACCGACACATGATCTGCACCATAAGCAATTAAAAAAGAATCTTTTTTGTATTCCTCCCTTATATAATCCTGTATATGCTTATTATCAGCTATTATCCCATGCGAAAACATCACTGCAAATCTTTCTGAAAACTTAAGAAACTTTTTGGCAAACCAACCCCACTTATCTCTCCTCCACTCCAAGCCATCAATGTGGGTAACGATTTTTGCTTTAGTAAATGGGCGAAGAAATGGGATCATGATTGCCCCAGATACACCAAGAACAAGAATAAAGTCCTGATCTTTATATGATTTTAAAAGTGAAATAGAATCATAAAATATACTT
>CALRRX020000007.1:0-18703 GCA_943370675.1 Reyranella massiliensis 521
TCATCACAAACATTTGGTGAGCAGCATAACGATGAAGAAAGAAACTCTGGCAAAACAGGGAGAAATACCAGTGAAGCAGGAAGAAGATAATAATAATCACTCAGGTAATTGTTTGAATTTGTTACAAAGATAAGTTTTGGGCTTTAATATTTTCCTAATTTCCATCCAAGCTATAAACCATTCAAAATATGATTTTTGTCATTTTTGATAATGGTCTAAAATGTTTGTGGAATGGAGCAAAACAGAAAAGTCAAATCGATATTAACCAAGATTTTGGTTGGAGGGATTTCGGTCCTTTTCGCAGATTTTTTATTAAGTGGGGTAACTGTGGATACTTGGCTGACGAGTTTTTTATTGGCAGCGGTGATTATTTTGATAAATATCACATTGAAACCTTTGATGGTGATTTTAACAATTCCGATAACCTTGATTTCATTGGGTCTATTTCCATTAGTAATCAACGCGCTTGTCATATTGATGGCAGCAGAACTTGTTCCAGGATTCAAGGTGGAGAGTTTTTGGTGGGCTTTCGCTTTTTGGATCGTATTGAGTTTAATCAACGGAGTCTTTGGAAATACCCTTGAATCAGAGGGCTAAGGTTTTGTCATTTTCCCTTCTGTAGGCTTTGGGTTGCCCATTTTTGTGATTTACATAGATTAAGGGACCTTGAGTGGGATTTACTTCTACTATTAAAACAGATAACTCTTCTTTTTCAGGATCAACTTCGTTGATTTTCACTTCTTGGAGAGAAATAGATGCTTTTGGAACACAAAATTCTTCATTGGCAGCAGAGATCATGTACATTTCTTCTTCAGGATCAATTCCAATAATCTTGCGTTGATCCGATGTTCCAATAAGAATGATTCCTCCTTCCGAATTAGCCAATGCAGAAATCGTTTTTGCTATTTTTTCTTTTGAGGTAATCTTTAGCTTGAAATCCAAGGACTTGCCTTCCTTCTGCTTTAGCAGTTTATTAACAAAATCATGATCAAATTTTTTTGAAAACATTTTATTACTTTACTTTCTAAGACTATATTAATATTGCTTTATACCCTATCAAACTGACTACAGAGAATTCTTGTTGAATTAAAAATTTTTAAGACATGTCTTTTACTAATCCTGGATTTGATCCATCTCATATCGAAAACCTCAAGACCGAATTGAAAAAATCCGGTAAAAACTTCAAAATCATACCTGATGATGAAAACTCTGAGGAATTTGTCAACTTCTATTTTGTCGGAAAATATGAAGGTAAAGAAGTTATTTACGACGCTGCATTGTACACGTTGAGACTCCATCACGCCAGTGAAGTTTATGAGCTTGCAGAGCATGAAGCGGCCAAGAAGTTTCCCAATTTCAAAGGAATCAACTACGAGGAGGATGAAAACGGAAATATGAAGCCACTTACCAGCGAAGAGGAAGAAATAGGATGGTTTATTACGGAGATCATCATGGATTTGGAAGAGGAGGAGGTTGTTAAGGTTCAAGAATTTGTTGACTTGGATACCAACCATGACTTCGGGATTGGTTTGGATGCTGCGTTGAATGTGGAAGAAATCAATGAAAAAGTAGTCGCAAAGTTTATTCAGGAATTCAATGATGATACCTTGGTTCTTGATGAGACGCTTTATTCTTTCCAAACCGAAGAAGATGAAATTTGATATTTTCTGAGAAAAGACAAAACATACCTTTGAGGCGTCGGTTTTACTGACGCCTTTTTTATGCTCAAAATCGCCTGGTCCCCCACATATGCACATCCCTTGCCCGATGGGCATCGATTTCCTATGGAAAAATACCTATTGCTTCCGGATCAACTCCGGTATGAAGGTACGGTAGATGATTACAATTTTTTTGACCCAAGCCCACTAGATTCCAAGTGGATTTTGAATACTCATGATCCTGGTTATGTAGAAAAACTGCAATCACTACAGCTTACAAAATCAGAAATAAGAGCAACAGGATTTCCTTTAAGTAAAGATTTGGTGGAAAGAGAGATCCAAATCGCCGGAGGATCAGTTCAGGCAGCTCTTTATGCTCTGGAAAATGGCATAGGGATGAATATTGCAGGCGGAACTCATCATGCTTTTTCTAATCGGGGAGAAGGCTTTTGTCTTTTAAATGACATTGCCATCACCGCCAATTATTTGCTTCAAAACCACCTTGCCAAAAAAGTCTTAGTCATTGATTTGGACGTTCACCAAGGGAACGGTACAGCAGAGATATTCCAAGGGAGGGAAGATGTGTTTACTTTCAGCATGCATGGGGAGAAAAACTATCCACATCGAAAGGAAAAGTCTCATTTGGATATCGGTCTTGAAGATGGAACTACAGACAGCATCTATTTAAGGGTATTGGAACACCAGCTGAAGAATATCCTGAATCATTTTTTGCCGGACTTTATCATTTACCAATGTGGTGTAGACGTATTGGCTACAGATCAACTTGGAAGATTGTCCATGACTTTGAGTGGAATACATCAGCGGGATAAGATGGTGTTGATGTTGGCAAGAGAAATCAATGCTCCTATTATGTGCTGTATGGGAGGTGGATATAGTAAGCAAATCAAGGACATAATTGAAGCTCATGCCCAAGTATACCGATTGGCGCATGACCTTTATTTTTGAGCCCTCATTTCAATAATTAGGATCAAAATGAAGGCGATTCTTGCAAAATGAATACTTTATCTATATTTGCGACCTGTCAACTATAATCAAAAAAAAGTGAAAAAAGGATTGAAATTTATCGGAGTGCTGGGTTTGGCTTCAGTGCTTTTCTACTCTTGTGGTCAAAAAACCGAATCTACAGCTTCAGACTCTACTTCTGAGGAGCGAGTTGCTGCTGGTGATATGAAAGTAGCATTCGTCTATACTGATTCGGTGATCAATAAATATGAATTCTTCAAAAAGAAGTCTGAAGAAATTACCGAAAAGGGTAAAAAATTCGATGCAGATCTTCAATCTAGAGCAAGAGGTTTTGAGCAAGAAGTGGCCACTTTCCAGCAAACAGGAGGAAATATGACCCAGAATCAAATCCGTGCAAAGCAGGATGAATTGGTTCAAAAGGAGCAAAATCTGATGACTTACAGAAACAACCTCATGCAGGAGCTTTCTGTGGATGAACAAAAGCTCTTGAATGATGTATACGAGCAGGTGCAAGCCTACATGAATGAATATGCTAAAGAAAATGGTATTGATATCATCATGAGCTACACTCGTGGTGGTGCTATGTGGTATGCAACTGAGGCTATAGATGTGACTCAATCTGTGATAGAGGGATTGAATAAAAAGTACAATGCTAATCCAAATGCTGTAACAGCTCCGGCAGCAGCTGATACGACTGCTAAGAAGTAATCATAATAGTTTTTTCTTACACCTAAACCCAGATTTTATCTGGGTTTTTTTGTGGGTAAAAAATGGGTAATTTTGCGGCTCTAAAAGAAAACTTCAACGAAATGAAAATTACTGAGTTTTTAAAACACAACTACAGACACTTCAATGCAGCGGCTTTGATCGATGCGGCAGAAGGCTATAAAACCCATCTCAACGGAGGCGGGAAAATGATGGTCACTCTAGCCGGTGCAATGTCCACCGCAGAGTTGGGGATCTCCCTTGCAGAGATGATCCGTCAGGACAAAGTCCAAATCATCTCCTGTACCGGTGCCAATCTGGAAGAAGATGTGTTTAACCTCGTAGCTCATGACTACTATGAGAGAGTTCCAAATTACCGAGAGCTTTCTCCAGAGCAGGAGCAGGAACTTTTGGAGCGCCACATGAACAGGGTAACAGATACCTGTATTCCAGAAATGGAAGCTATGCGACGCATTGAAAATGTGATTTTGGAAGAATGGATGAAGGCAGATGCTGCCGGTGAACGCTATTTTCCACATGAATTTTTCTACAAGATCCTCCTTTCAGGAAAATTGGATGCTTCTTTTCAGATTGATCCTAAAAACAGCTGGCTGTTAGAGGCTGCTAAGAAAAACCTACCAATCATCGTTCCGGGTTGGGAAGATTCAACCCTTGGTAACATGTATTCAGGCCACGTAATATCCGGTGATGTGAAGAATGTCCATACAGTAAGAAGTGGAATTGAATACATGATTTTCCTTGCCGAATGGTATACAGTCAATGCGACCGAAGAAAGTAAAGTCGGATTTTTCCAGATTGGCGGGGGAATTGCAGGTGATTTCCCAATCTGTGTGGTACCGATGCTACATCAAGATTTGCAGCGTGATAGTGTTCCATTGTGGGGCTATTTCTGCCAAATCTCCGATTCGACGACTTCCTATGGATCTTATTCAGGAGCGGTTCCAAATGAAAAAATCACTTGGGGTAAGCTGGGTAAAGAGACTCCAAAATTCATCATCGAATCTGATGCAACCATCGTGGCACCACTTGTGTTTGCCATCGTGTTGGATCAATAAGAATGAAAAAATTGAATCAAATTATTTTAAAAGCAAGCAGCGTCATGTTGCTTGCTTTTTGTATTTCAACTGCTTACGCTCAGCAGCTCAAATCGCTCTCTGGTGCCAATAGTCCTAATGATGACACCAATCCGGTTTGGATCGGTAACAATACCCTGTTTTTCACAAGGGCTTTTCATCCTAAAAATCTTGGTGGAAAAGCGGATCCAGGTGACATCTGGATGACTAAAAAAGATCAGAATGGAATTTGGACGGAGGCAACTCATCGTCCTGACTTGAGTTCAGTAGGTTATGACATGGTTTTGGGACTTGAGGATGTGCTGACTCTGTTGGTTCTGAGAATTGAAAATAACAGCAAAACCATACAGCAGTATTCAAAATTTGGGCAAGAATGGAATTTTCTCCGTTCGGTCAATATTCCGGAACTCAATGAGTTTGAAGGATTGATTTCCGGAAGAGTTGCTCAAGGAGGTAAGTACATTTTTTTGGCAGGGAAAAAGTCAGGTGGCTACGGAAATGAGGATATCTACGTGACCGAAAAAACAGGTGTAATTGAATGGTCAAGCCCCGTAAACCTTGGAAATGTCATCAATGGCTCGGCTCAGGAAATGGGGCCTTATTTTGATTCTGAATCAAATTTGCTCTTTTATTCTTCAAGCTCGCATCCAGGGGCTACAGGAAAAGATATCCTGATCGCAAAGAAAACAGGTGAAAGATGGGACAGTTGGAGTAAGCCAGAAAAGTGGGAGCAAATCAGTACCAAAGGCTCGGAGGCTTCTATTACTTTTTTGACAAAAGATGAAGTAGTATGGACGAGTACCCAAAACAGTGATGGCTTTGCGGATCTGATGACTTTTGCACAGCCTGTTCCATTGGTGATTCCTTCTGATTTTAAGGAGCCTGTTATTGTTCAGCCGACAGTTGCTTCAGTTAAAAGCTCTACTTTATCGTCGCCAAAAGAACCATCTTCTCCTCAATCAATTAGCCCTACTTCACCTAGACAAGCAACTGAAAAAGTTGAGACTTCAATAGTACAGGAAACTGAAATCCCTGTTTCCTGGCTGGTGATGGATGGTAAATTGAAGATTGAAGTTCCTTTTACTCTTTCTTGGCAAAAGGGAAGTCAGACGGTTAGTTTTCCTTCAGAAAGCCGGATTTCAGAACTGGAAAAGGCAGGTGTTACTAGTGCTAAAATTTCTGCTAAAGGCTATTTTCCTACTGTACTTTCTTTAGCCGATTTAATGAAAAAAGGTAAAACCGTGGTGCTTTTGACCAAAGCAGAAGCGGGGAGTGCCGTTATTCTAAAGGATGTAAACTTCAAAGTAGGTACGGCGGAACTTGAAGGTGAAGTGACCCAAAACACTTTGAAAGAAATAGCGGAGTTTTTACTCAACCAACCAAGTTTGGTTGTCAGGATAAATGGTCATACAGATAATCTCGGAGATCCTACGCTCAGCAAAGAACTGTCTATTCAGCGTGCAACTGCTGTGAGAAATTACTTGGTTGCCAACGGAGTTAGTTTTGAAAAACTCAGAATTTCTGGTTGGGGCGGTACCAAACCTATCGCTTCCAATGCGACAGAAGCAGGACGGGCAAAAAATAGGAGAGTAGAGCTCACGGTTGAAAATTAAAAAAAACGGGCTTTCTAATCCAGAAAGCCCGTTTCGTTTTAAAGCGAGTAACCCTCTCGGTATTGTCTTTTTACAAATTGATTGGCTGGTTCGAAGTTGGTGATTTTCATATTTGGACCATCCCAAACCAGTTTGATCCCTCTACCAGGATAGTCAAATTGATTCTGTGCGCCAGCTCTTGGTGCTCTGTAATCATAGCTTCGAATGGCTAGATTACCCATCAATACTGACTCCGTCAATGGACCTGCCACCGAAAATGGAGAACTGAGTTGATTGAATTCTTTGGAACCATAACCCGCGATACAAGCTTCTACCCAGTTGTTATAATGGCCTCTGTCCCCTTCAGGTACTCGATATTCCGTCTTTGGAACAGATACTTCCTTGGTCCGGGTAGTTGGCAAAAGCTGAGGATTTGCACCATAGGTGGAGCACATCATTTTTCCTTTGGTTCCTTCGATGATGACGCCATTTCCACCATCTCCCATGATTTCATTTGGGCCTAATTCCTCTGGACGAGTAGGTTGAATACCTCCATCCATCCAGTGAAATACCAAATCCTCTTTACCCGGACGGTCAAATCTCAAGGTAATATGAGAAGAAGGAGGGCAGCTTTCCGGGAAATAGCCTCTTTGGAATTCACCTACATAAACAGATCCTACGGAGCATTCCGCAGATTTAGGATATCCCAATCCAAGGACTCGAAAAGGAGGCTCCATGATATGACAAGCCATGTCACCCAACGCTCCTGTCCCATAATCCCACCAGCCTCTCCAGTTAAAGGGAACAAGATTGCCTACATAATCTTTGTATGGTGCTGTTCCAAGCCAAAGATCCCAATCCAAATCAGCAGGAGGGGTAATAGGTGTGGTAGGCCATTGAATACCTTGAGGCCAGACAGGTCTGTTGGTCCATGACCAGACTTTGGTGGCCTCGCCAATCAATCCAGCATCGTACCATTCCACCATTTGTCGGACACCGTCACCTGACGAACCTTGGTTTCCCATTTGGGTAACCACTTTATATTTTTCTGCAGCTTCAGTAAGAATACGAGCCTCATAGATATCATGAGACATGGGTTTTTGAACATAGACATGCTTCCCCATTTTCATGGCCATCATGGCTTGTACGGCATGCATATGGTCAGGGGTAGAGACTGTCACGGCGTCTATATTTTTGCTCTCTTTTTCGAGCATTACACGGTAATCTTTATAATAGGCAGCTTTTGAATGATCTTGTCTGGCTCTGGCCGCTCGAGTGTCGTCTACATCACAGAGTGCTACGATATCAGCTTTTCCACTTCTGAATACACCACTGACATCACTGTAACCCATGCCACCTACCCCAATAGAGGCTACACGTAATTTGTCACTTGGAGCTATAAATCCAGGCCCTCCCATCACATGTCTGGGTACGATGTAAAATCCAGCTACTGCCAAGGCTGAGCCTTTCAAAAAACTTCTTCTAGAGTTTTCTTTCTCATTTGGTTTGTTGTTCTCCATGGGTAAATGATCTGTGAGATTTAGGACAATTTTCAATTAGTAAGTAATGGCAATTTTTTTGAAAAAAGAACGGATTTTAGATTTTACCCATTCGTTTGTTACCAAAAGGCCTCTTTTTCTTGATGTATTTAAATCAGATAGCTTGACTCGATTGTCTTTAAATTTACAGGCGGCAAATACTTTTATAAAATTTTAGATTAAGTTTGACCAAAATCAACACCTATGAAAAAAACACTTTGGACTCTGATTATCGGAAGTTTAATGGCTTTAGGTTCTTGCCAAAAATCTCCCAAATTGACCGAATCAGGATTGGTTCCACTTCCGCTTGAAGTCGCTGATGGTTCTGGATCGTATGAATTGAGTGCTTCTTCAGGCGTTAAACTCATTGGCTCCAGTGAAAAATTAACACACTTAGGTGAATATCTAGCTGGTAAACTTAGACCTTCTACAGGTTTTGATTTACCGGTTTCATTTGACGGAGGTGATATTATTTTAGAGTTGACTGGTTCTGATGCCTCTGAAGCATATGAATTGCAGGTCACCAGTGAGGGTATCAAAATTTCTTCTACCGGAGAGGCTGGTCTTTTTTATGGAATCCAAACGCTCCTACAGCTTTTTCCTGTGGAGATTAATCAAACATCAGTGCAGCAGGTGAATTGGTCTGTACCACAAGGAGTGATCAAAGATGCTCCTGACTATGGATATAGAGGTTCTATGCTGGATGTGGCAAGGCATTTCATCTCTGTTGAAGATGTTAAATTCTACATCGATCAGATGGCACAGTTGAAGCTGAACTACTTGCACTTGCACCTTACAGACGATCAGGGGTGGAGAATTGAAATCAAGTCCTGGCCTAAATTGACAGAAATCGGAGGAAGCACTGAAGTAGGAGGTGGTGAAGGTGGTTTTTACACCCAAGAGCAGTACAAAGAAATCGTAGCCTACGCAGCTGAAAGATTTATTACCATCGTACCTGAAGTAGATATGCCCGGTCATACCAATGCTGCTTTGGCCTCTTATGCTGAATTGAATCCTGGTGTAAATCTTCCTAATGGAAAGCTGGATTCTGTGAATAAAGCTCCTCTAGACTACACCATGCCGCTTAAAAATCCTCAAGCTTCGGAACTCTACACCGGAATCGAAGTAGGTTGGAGTACGTTTGCGCCAAAGTTGGAACTGACTTATGCGTTTGTAGACAGTGTGGTGAGGGAAATCTCAGAAATCACTCCCGGACCATATTTTCACATCGGAGGAGATGAATCCCATGTGACCGAAAAAGACGACTATATCTATTTTGTAGAGCGAGTCCAAGATATTGTTTCAAAGTATGGGAAAACTAGCATCGGATGGGATGAAGTAGCTACTGCAAAGTTGCTTCCTGGAAATGTTGCTCAGTTTTGGGCAAAAGAGGAAAATGCCAAGCTGGCAAAAGAACAAGGCAACAAAGTGTTGATGTCACCTGCCAAAAGGATTTACTTAGACATGCAGTATGATAGCACCACACGAATAGGACTGCATTGGGCTGCCTACATAGAGCTAGATTCGGCTTATATGTGGGAACCAACTGAGTATGCTGAAGGAATCACCAAAGAAAACATACTAGGAATAGAAGCCCCACTCTGGACTGAAACTGTTACTAACAGAGAGGATATCAGCTATTTGGTATTCCCAAGATTAGCGGCCGCAGCTGAAATTTCATGGACTGCAAAGGAAAAGCGAAGCTGGGAAGGATTTTCTAAGCGAATGCCGATCCAGGGAAAACGATGGGATGCCCAAGGGGTAGGATTTTATAAGTCTCCCAAGATCAATTGGTAAGTCAGAAAACCCGATAGTCACAAGCAATCGGGTTTTTCTTTTTTCATCTTTTCTTGATACTATACTTTTTAAAAAAAACCTCTTCAATTGATTGATTTCTTGGTTTTAGGAGAAAATGGGCCTATTATCGAATTCAATTAAAAACGCACAAAAATCAATTCTATCTCATGGGAGAAATAATCATTGCTTTTAGTAACTGGATCTGGGGGCCACCAATCTTAGTGCTATTACTCGGTGGCGGAACCTTTTTTTTCATTCATTCCGGATTCATTCCTTTTACTAAAATGGGGCACGCCATCGGACTTCTTCGAGGCAAGTATGACGACGATTTAGCTCCTGGTCAAATCACCTCTCGCCAAGCCTTGTATTCTGCCATTGCCTCTACTGTGGGACTCGGAAATATCTCTGGGGTTGCTATTGCATTAAATATGGGAGGTCCAGGTGCTATTTTCTGGATGTGGGTCGCAGCGTTTGTCGGTATGGCTACCAAATTTTACACTTGTAGTCTGGCTATCATGTATCGAGGTACAGACTCCGCAGGAGTCATCCAAGGAGGTCCAATGTATGTGATAGACCATGGCATGGGCAAGAAATGGAAATTCCTTTCCTATATTTTTTGTATTGCTGGTGTGATAGGGTTATTGGCAATTTTCCAAGCCAATCAATTGACTGCCGTGATTCAGGCTGTTTTGATAGAACCAGATACTATGGAAGAAACTGTTAGAAACCGTTGGATTATCGGTTTTATAATGATGGCTTTGACTGCTGGAGTGATTCTTGGAGGTATTCAGCGAATAGCTGCGGTTGCTTCCAAAATGGTTCCATTCATGGTAGGTATTTACTTTTTTACGGTTTTACTGATTGTTTTCAAGTATTATGATGGGATTCCAGAGATGTTTAAACTTATTCTTGTGGATGCCTTTACAGGAAATGCAGTCATGGGCGGAGCAGTCGGTTCAGTAATAATTGTTGGTGCAAGGAGAGCTGCCTTTTCTAATGAAGCGGGTATTGGGACTGCCCCTATGGTTCACGGCCAATCCAAAAATAAGGAGCCTATTCGAGAGGGATTAATTGCCATGTTGGGCCCCTTTATAGATACCGTAATTGTCTGCACGTTGACTGCATTGGCGATTTTGCTTACAGGTGTATGGCAAACCAGCGAAAATGATGGGGTTAAATTGACATTAGCAGCATTTGAAATGGGAATTCCTGTGATAGGTAAATATTTACTAATGATTTCAGTATTGGTATTTGCCCTTTCCACCATGTTTACTTATTCCTACTATGGTCATAAGTGTGCGAATTATCTTTTTGGTGCCGATAAGGCGGATTACTACAATTATTTCTATTTGATCACGATCGTGGTCGGGGCTGTGGCATCTTTGGATGTGGTAGTGAGCCTTGTGGATGGGATGTATGCAGTGATGGCATTTCCAAATATGATTGCAGCACTTTATTTGGCACCCAAAGTACGGGCGGCTACCAAGGATTACTTTTCGAGAATGCAGAAGGAATGAATTTTCTGATTTCTCCAAATGCTTTTAAAGGCACATTGTCCGCGAGTGAAGCCTCTTTATTGATAAAACAAGCAATAGGAGGGGCTTTACCTGAGGCAAGAGTTGATGTTTTGCCAATTGCTGATGGCGGAGATGGTACCTGTGAATTGCTGATCGACTTGTTAGGGTTGGAGAAGATAGCTATTTGGTCTTTAAATGCCATTGGACAGCCTATTCAAGGATATTTTGGATGGGATGAAAAATCGAAAGTGGCCTATTTGGATGTATCCACATTTTCTGGTTTGGGGATATTGCAAGACTTTCAAAAAGATCCAAAGACCGCTTCTACCTTTGGTACTGGGTTGGCCATCCTTAAAGCCATTGACCGTGGCGCTACCGAGATTGTCTTAGGGTTAGGAGGCAGCGCCACGGTAGATTTGGGCACAGGGATTTTAGCCGCATTGGGCTATCTGTTTTTGGATCAAAAAGGAAGAGAACTACCCATGTTTTCGCCTGATTTAATCTCTAAGATTAAGTTTGTTCAACAACCAGTAAGAATTCCAAAAGTAAAGTTCACCTGTTTATGTGATGTCAAGAATACTTTTTTTGGAGACAGGGGTGCAATACCTGTCTTTGGACCACAAAAGGGTCTTAAAAAAGAGGATCTCATTGAGTTTGAATCCTATCTTAGAAATTTGGTGGATTTGTTCATTAAGAAAATAGGGAAGAATTGGAAAGACAAAACAGGGTTTGGTGCGGCAGGTGGAATTGCATTGGGCCTTGATTTCTTTTTTGAAACAAATCTTGAATATGGAGCAAACTATTTTTTTGAAAAAGTTAGGCTGGAAGATAAGCTTCAACCCATAGACTGGATTATTACCGGAGAAGGAAAGTATGATGAGCAAAGTTTAGATGGAAAAGCCTGCTTTGAGTTGCTTCAAATGGCAAAAAAAAATCAAACCAAAATTGCACTAATCACTTCAGGAAAAGAAGCTCAGAATGCTGGATTTGATTTGATTATAGAATTACCCTACCTGGATTTTTCCGATCCTTTATTTAAAAAGAAAGCCTCTGAAAATCTTCAAAGGCTTATCATTTCTGTATCAAAACAAGGTTCTTTTTTTTGATTAAACCCTTCGGTAATCACCTTTCCAGTTTTTGATTTTAAGTTTAATTTCTTTTGGAGAAAGTCCTTTCTCGATTGATTTTTCTATTAAGTCTTGCAATTCTTCATCACTGGCAAACCGTAACGCGATGATTTGTCCCAGTTTTAAAAGATTCTCTTTTTCATAGAATGGATTTCCAGTCAGATGAAAATAACGAATTCGCATTTCATTCAAGATCATTCTATTTTGGAGTTTGAGTGCATAGAGCCTTGCTAGCAATGGCAATAAAATCAAAATAATTGCAATTAGTAGCTCGTATAGACTCTCTACTGTGCTTGCTGATGTGGAAAAATTAGACCTTGAAATTGTCCAACCTAGGAGAATTAAGGTGAGAGGAGTAATTACGAAATGATGAAAAGGGTAATATCGTGCGTGATTTTTAAAGTTCTGTTTTTCCATGGGTGATTTGTGGGTACTCAGTATGTATTTCTTTTTTCAATTGAGATTTATTCAAAAATTTTATGAACAAATGCCAGTTTTATTAAAGGTTGATTCATTCTTTAAAAATGATTGGATTTAGAGATTTTCATAATAAAAAAAGGAGGCTTTTGCCTCCTTTTTTTATTGTATATAATGAGATTAATGATCAGCTTTTTTCTTTTTCAACGTGTTTTTGGCATCTACCGCAGATAAACCAGCACCGAGACCAATAAGAATACACACAATCAGAAGGAACAACTGTGCTCCAAACATAAGCGGTGAACTGAATACATCTAGTAGTAACATGACAATAAGAGTTTGTAAGATTGATGGACGAAGATAATGCCCATCATCTGAATTAGCAAAGACAAATTAAAAGTCAGAGACAGACTGTTTAATCTAAATCGTCGTCAATTTCCTCATCATCTTCGAAGTCATCAAAGTCTTCTTCTTCCTCTTCATCGAAGTCAACAAAGTTGTCATCAATTAACTCGCTTTCTTCATCAAGATCATATTCATCTTCGAACTCATCTTCGAATTCATCCTCTTCTTCGAGATCGTCAAATTCATCGAATTCTTCTTCTAAATCCTCCATAGCTGTCGTTTAAAGGGGGTTTAATGATTGAATAGTACGAAATAAGGCAAAAATTCATTTACACCAATACAGGTAACTTTAATTTTTTTTCAGAAATAATTTCGCCGAATACCTCTTGTTCTTTTAGCCACTTTTCTCTCAGCAAATTAGCCCAAGTTTGAAGATAAAAAACAACATCTTCTCTTCGGTTTTTATTCAGTTGATCTCTTTTCTCTTTTTCAATTCTTGAAAGAATTATGGGATCAGAGAGTCTTTCAAGATGACTCAAGTCATCGATGGTTAGGCCGTATTCCAGCATTTTACTTACCATCATATCCATCGGATATCCACTTGTTGGGCAATAGTCTATGAGTTGTTCATTCCAATCTCCATGGCGTTGCATAGCAAATTGGTGAATTTCCGCCTTTGAAAATTTGGTAAGTTCTTGTGCTAGGTTTCCGCAGTTGCATGCTCCCATATGTCCCCATTGGTAAGATGCACCTTGTTGTAGGTTTGAGATCGTCCGCTCAATTGCCGCAATCAGATCAGGATTAGGTTTAGCCATTGTTCTGGTTTTTTGTGATTAACCAAAATACAGAAACCTAGGTTTTGATGAAACAAAAAAAAACTGACCTTTTCGGATCAGTTAAAGATATTTTTGATGTATTTCTTAATTAATGGTTTTGAAAGGTAGTCTTTCACAATTGAATATTGACTAGCCTTGGAAATATCCCGCTCATCTACCGAACTGCTGAGGATATAAATCTGTGCTTCATCGTGATTTGGGTTAAACTTATCTAAAAAATCCCAACCAGTCATTTCCGGCATATTCAAGTCTAAAAAGAGGTAGTGAGGTTTAATTGATTGTATTTCTTCAAGAGCTCGTTTAGCGCTTTGGTATTTATAGAACTCACACGGCTCCTTCACGTTTTTTGAAATCAGTTTTTCAGTTACGAAAGTACTGATTGGATCGTCGTCTATAAGAACAATTGTTAACATCAAAGTGCAAATATGTGCTACTGAAATACATTATAACCTATACAAAAGTAAGGCCTAATTCTTAAAAAGCAAATAGTTTTCAATAAAAATTGTAAAATTTCAAGAAGAAGGCTTTTTAGGGTAAAAGCTTTGCTTTCCTGTCAATAAGTCAAAAAATAAAATGAAGTCTGAACCAAGGCTGTAAAATGGATATTTGAATGTGGCTGGCTTGTTTTTTTCAAAAAAGAAATGCCCAACCCATGCAAATCCGTAACCAACCAATGGAATAGTGAATAGGAAAAGATACTTATTGACAACCAAAGCGATAATCAAAATAGCAATGACCAAACCTGTTCCCACAAAATGAAGTACTCTTGAAGTAGGATTTTGGTGTTCAGATAAATAGTATGGGTAAAATTCTTTGATGGAGGTGTATCTTTTTTCCATGATTATTTTTGATTGGGTTGATTGAGGTTGATGAAGGTATCTGTTGCACTTTTTAATGATTTTAAGGCAAGTTTTGGTTTTGACTTTGGATTGCTTACCTCAGTTACTGCCGTTAAAGTCATCAAATACTTATCCTGTATGGGATCGATAAAGTCAAGAATTACCTGGAGCAACTCATAGTTTGAGGTACTCACCCTAGGTCTATTATTCAGATTGTAAGGATTAAAAAACCATGGGTCGTAGATTCTGTAACCCCAAAATGGATAAGGATTCATGTTGTTTACAATCTCCTTTTGTCTTGCATCCTCATTTGAATGATATCTAATCACCAAGTCAGGTTGTTTTGCATCATAGATCATTCCGGCTAATTCAAGTTGGCTTTGAAGATCTGATTTGATCATTTCATCAATTTTAGGATCAGAAAATCCCTGCATTCCCAACTCTTTATTGACGATAACAAAGCTTTTGTAGCTTTTGCGGATGGGGATTTCCGTGTTTTCTTTAAAAACCTCGATAGAGCTGCATGAAAACAGCATCAAAGCCGAAATAAAGAGGATTTGTATTCTTAAGTTCATTCTCATAGGAAAATGCATACTGTGTCCAATTGTTTTGAACTGGTTGAAGTTAAATTTTCTTTCTCAACGAAAAAACAGACTAGTTTAGTCATTTGGACTTCCAGTCTAGTCATGAGATTCTTACTTTTGACAAAAATATACCTATGAGTAGACCTGATTTTGACGATATTTTTATGGAGCTGGCTGTAAATCTTGCCAAGCGATCTCACTGTATTAAAAAGCATGTTGGAGCGGTACTGACCAAGGAGACAAGGATTATCTCTATAGGATATAATGGTCCACCAGCGGGTACTCATAATTGCGACGTTGAATTTCCAGAACATGGCTGTGCTAGAGATTCAAAGGGAAGCTGCTCTTTGGCCCTTCATGCTGAGCAAAATGCCATTTTATATGCGGTGAAAAATAATACTGCAGTCGAAGGATCTACTTTATACGTTACTCTTGCTCCCTGCTTGGCATGTGCCAGAATTATCTTCTCTATGGGGATTTCAAAAGTAGTTTACTTATTTTCTTACGCCGAATACAAAGGCATCGGATCGGATGAAGGAGTAGATTTTTTGAAAAAATTTGGAGTAACTGTCGATAGATATTCCAAAAGCCTAGAGGTAGTGGATCCACTCATTTAAACAAAATTGACTTCAGGGATTAATTCTATTCCGAATTGATCCCTAACAGATGATCTGACTTGCTCCGATAAGTTTTTGATTTCTTCGCCTGTTCCTTTTCCGTAATTCACTAAAACCAAGGCCTGCTTGGCATGAACTCCAACTTCGCCTAAGCGTTTTCCTTTCCAGCCTGATTGTTCGATAAGCCATCCTGCAGGCACTTTGATACCTTGCTCTACCTCATATCCAGGAAGGGTTGGGTAGCTGGATTTTAATTTTTCGAATTGGCTTACAGGTATAGTTGGGTTTTTAAAGAACGAACCTGCATTGCCAAGTTCTTTGGGGTCGGGAAGTTTGGATTTACGGATTTCTATTACTGCATCGCTCACCGCCTGAATACTTAATTCTTCGACTCCCTTTTCCTTCAAGACATCTTGGATCGCTCCATAATCTACATGGAAATGAGGTTTTTTTGACAGTTTAAAGCAAACAGAGGTAATGATGTATTGATCTTTTGATTCGTGCTTGAATACGCTTTCTCTATATCCAAATTTGCAGTCTGAGGCATCAAAAGTGTTTAACTCTAAAGTTTGCCTGTTTAGAGCATTCAGGCTATGGAAGACATCTTTTATCTCGACTCCATAGGCGCCGATATTTTGCATAGGTGATGCCCCGACTGTACCCGGAATAAGCGAAAGATTCTCTATTCCCGCCCAATTATTTTCAAGGGAATAAAGTACCCAATCGTGCCATACCACTCCTGCACCTACTTCTACCAAAATCTGATTTTCATCTTCTGAGACGACCTTGATTCCTTGCAGTTCTATCTTGATTACCAACCCAAGGATATCTTTTGATAACAAAATATTACTACCTCCTCCCAAAATAAAAAGAGGTAGACCTCTTTCTTTTGCCCATTGGAGTGCATTTTTCAGCTCATCGATTGTACAAACCGTGGTAAAAAATTGTGCTTTTTTATCAATTCCAAAAGTATTGAAAGGTTTCAGCGAAAGGTTTTCTTGTATCTTCATGGGCCAAGGCTTGTCCTGCGAAATAAACAAGATTTTATGCCATTGCGAAATGGATAGTCTGATCTCTGAGCGCTGTACATGAAAGAAATCCAAATCAACGGTATCCGGGTGAAGCCCGGCCAATCTGTAAATATTGAATTACCGATTGCCAAACTGCCAACGCATACGGTGATTGATCTCCCGATTTTTATCAGATCGTCCAAAAATGAAGGCCCCGTGGTATTGATCAGTGGTGGGGTTCATGGAGACGAAATCAACGGGGTTGTCACTGCAAAAAAACTCCTTCAGGAATTTGATGAAAACCTGGAGCTGATGCGAGGCACCTTGATTTTCATTCCCTTGGTTAATATCTATGGTTTTCTATCGAATAGCAGGACTTTTCCAGATGGCAGAGACTTAAATCGAAGTTTTCCTGGAAGTAAAAAGGGGTCTCTAGCTTCAAGGATTGCTTTTATTTTGAGTGAAGAGATCATCCCATTGATTGATTTTGGCATTGACTTTCACACTGGAGGCAGGATGCTTTCTAACCATCCTCAGATCCGGGTTGACTTTAAGGATAAAGTGGGATTAGAATTAGCTAAGGCTTTTGGAACTCACTATGTCGTCCACTCCAAGCATATCGAGAAGTCGTTTCGGAAAACAGCCTATAAAAGTCGAAAGCACCTTTTGGTCTATGAAGGAGGTGAGTCTATGCGATTGGATACTTATTCGATTGAAGAAGGAATCTCGGGCACCAAAAGACTCCTTCATCATCTGGAAATGATTAGTTCTCCTCAACTTCCTCAGGCCACGATTATTCTCAAGGACAGTGAATGGACACGCGCCAAAGCTTCAGGGATTTTTTCCTGTCTGGTTAGGTTGGGTGACTTTGTGAGAAAAGGGGAATTGCTGGCTCATATCTCCGATCCTTATGGACAAGTAATTGTGCCTGTCAAAGCGACAACAAATGGCCATGTGATCGGAGTAAACAATAATCCCGTGATCAATGTCGGAGATGCTTTGATTCATTTGGGGAAAGAGTGAGAAGCTAGAGACAAGAAGCAAGACACTAGAGGTTAGACACAGGATAAAAGACAAAAGAGGCTAGACGTTGTAGTGTTCCATGTATGTTTTGGAATAGGCATGGTTTACTACTTGGTGTAAAATCCCAACTGACTAAATTTTGTATTTGATTTGTTCTTGATCATACCATTCACCGAATGAGCGGTTTGTCAATTAATCCAAACTATCGAATGTCGAACGCCGAATATTGAATAGCAAAGTCATTTTGCACCAGATCAAAACGAAAAAGCACCGAATTGCTCCGGTGCTTTATACTTTGAATCAAGTTCAGTTTAGCTGAAGTAGGCTCTCAAACCTTCCAGTTTTTCTACCAGTTTGGCTTCTACTTTTCTGTAATCTGAAGGATCAGAAATAGGGGTATTTACCGAGAAATAGTATTTGATCTTTGGCTCGGTACCAGATGGTCTTGCAGAAATTTTGCTTCCATCTGCTAGGTAAAACTGCATCACGTTGGACTTGTCCATCTCCAATTTTTCCACTTGGCCGGTTTGTACATGTGTTACAGTTGAGTTTTTTACATCCACGATTTTTACGACCGCCGAACCATTCATTTCCTTAGGAGGATTGGTGCGGAAGTCAGCCATTAGTTTCTGAATTTGCTCGGCACCGTCTTTTCCTTTTTTGGTCACTGAGATGAGTGACTCTTTGTAAAAACCAAATTGACTGTAGATCTCAGCCAATACTTGAAACACGTTTTTACCTTGGGTTTTGTAGTAAGCGATGACTTCCGCGACCATGGCGCAGGCGCTGACCCCATCTTTGTCCCTTACAAAATCTCCTACGAGGTACCCATAAGATTCCTCACCGCCTCCGATGTAGGTTTCTTTTCCTTCCAGATCGCGGATGATTGCTGCGATATTTTTAAATCCCGTCAGCACATTGAAGCACTTCACGCCAAAACCTGCTGCGATTTCGTTGATCAACTCGGTAGTTACGATGGTGTTTACCATGAATTGCTTACCATCTAGTTTGCCTGCTTCT